>JBDNFQ010000278.1:0-7764 GCA_041689715.1 Bacteroidia bacterium | reverse complement strand
TATAGTAATTTGCTTGAGCTTCTTCGTCTGCGTGGCTAAACTTGCTTTTGTACTGCTCTGCATCCCAAGGAATAGGGTTACTGGAGGGTAGAAATAGTATGTCTCCATAGTCGCTCACGCCAGTGCCACTCAAGTGTGTATGCGAAAAACCATAGATAAAAGAATCTGAATAATGATACCCGCTACATCCGTCCCAGCTTCCGTCAATTCGCGTATCTGGACTCAACTGCACCATTCCAAAAGGAACTGTAGCTCCAGGGAATGTATGTCCGTGTCCCCCAGTTCCAATAAACGGGTTTACATATTGACTTTGGCCAAAGGCCAGTTGTGAAAGGAATAAAAGTATGAGTGTGAGTCGCATTGTGGCGAAGATAATACATTCACTTTTCTCACCTCTGATGTATACACCTCACTTTTATAAATCATAAAACTACCTATTTTGAGGTATAAATAAAATTATATAGCTCATAAATGATAATTATTTGAGGTGTAAGTGATACATTTGTGGCTCATGAAGTGGGTATGGCAAGATAAAAAATGGCCACAGTATAAGTACAACGAAGAGCTCACAGCTAGCCTAGAGGCCAAGCTGCACAAAGAATCTGGTGTGCTACAGGGATCTGTAAGACACCTCAAAAACACGGATAGTGAACAGCTAGTCATAGAATTTCTGAGCCAAGAAGCATTATCTACCTCTCAAATAGAAGGTGAAGTGATGCAGCGAGACTCCGTGCAAAGCTCTATACGCAAACATCTGGGGCTAAAAACCGATAGCAGAAAGGTAAAACCAAATGAATATGGAATATCTGAAATGATGGTACATCAGTACACCACTTTTGATAAACCTATCACTCACGATACACTGCACCTCTGGAATACCATGCTACTCAATGGACGCAGAGACGTAAAAATGGGTGCATACAGAGATCACACTGAGCCTATGCAAATAGTATCAGGAAACCTGTCTAATGTCACGGTATTTTACGAAGCTCCACCATCTGCTAAAGTACCTACTCTCTTGGATGACTTTATCCATTGGTTCAATGAGAATGCCTTTACCACGCAGCTACCCATTCTCATATTTGCAGCACTAGTACACCTCAGATTTGAGCAGATTCATCCGTATGAAGATGGCAACGGCAGAATGGGTAGAGCTCTCGTAGAAAAAGCCATCTCTATGCGGCTGGCCTCGCCCATGCTCAATTCGCTAGCCAAAACAATAGAGCAAAACAAGAAGGAATACTACGCTTTACTACAGCATACCAATCACACTTTAGCAGTAGATAAATGGGTTTCTTTCTTTGCTGAAAGTGTTATTCAATCTCAAAAGTACAGCGTGCAGATGGTAGATTTTGTGATAAGTAAGTATCACTTTTTTGATAGATATAGGGCACATCTCAATACTCGCCAAGAGAAAGTACTGCTATGCATTTTCGAAGAAGGGATAGACGGTTTCAAAGGAGGCTTGAGTGCTGCTAATTATAAGTCTATAGCCAACACCTCTGATGCTACGGCTACTAGAGATTTACAAAGCCTCTTGGCAAGTGGTGCTTTACGCAAGACGGGAAAGTTGAAAGGGACGAGGTATTTTTTGGAGTTGAACTGTCAATAAATTACCCAAGAAAAATAACCTCTAAAAATTATACGATAAAACAAGTGAACCACTGCCGAGTTTCATTTCTCTTGAGCTTACTGTTACATCATCGGGGATATTACTAAGTTTTAATTCTGATGGAAAGTGCTTGGTAAACTTTCCCTCTATTGATATTGATTTCTTATTAGCTCTGGTAAACGAAAATCCAGTCCCAGCACTTAAGCCTACAGATTGTACTAATAGATCAAACGTTCTATTCTCCAATCCACCATTACCATAAATAGTTTGGCTTTTGTTCATATGGTAGAACTTCGTTTCTACGGGTATATATAAGACCACATTTCTCTTGTCAGAAGTAAAAATATACGAATACCTAAGACCTCCATTCGCATATAGTTTGGCATCAGTGACCAAACCTAGAGCAGCTGTAGCTCCTAGAAAGTGTTGCTTTGCAAAGTACTTTCCAGCTCCTACTTTTAAGCTTAGCGGCACTAAATAGTATGATTGGCTATATTCTCCGGTAGAGTAACTATAGCCATAGTCTGGTCCGTTAAATGACTCCCAACTGAACCCGAGATTAACCTCAAACCCTTCGTCTTTTCGAGCTCTAATATTCTGAATCTTCTTAGTGTCATAGACTAGATTTTCTTTGAAATAGTCATACTCATTTCGCCCAAGAGCATACGTTCTATTCTCTTGATCTTTGAATACAAGACTACCTTCTTTTTCATTAAATGAGAGTATTTGGCCTTTAATCGTTCCTCCTTTAGTGAGGCAGACAATATCGTAGGTTTTATCTGAGCTGCTACTATCTTGCTGAGCATAAAGCATATTCGAAAATAAAAGAGTACAGATGCAAAATAGGTTCTTGGCTGACATTCGTCTCAATTTTTTCATTCTCTGGTAATATAGATTTCGAAAGTAAGATAACCCATCCAAAAATTCTCTCCAATTATGAACAATTCACCATTAAAGATGTATCACCTCATCATAAGCAGCAGCACAAGCTTCCATGATAGCCTCACTCATAGTAGGATGTGGATGTACCGTTTTTATCATTTCGTGACCTGTCGTCTCTAGCTTACGAGCAGTTACTACACCAGCTATCATCTCTGTCACATTAGCACCTATCATATGGGCTCCTAAGAACTCACCGTACTTCGCATCAAAGATTACCTTCACAAAACCTTCTTTAGCTCCAGCAGCACTCGCTTTACCAGATGCAGAGAATGGGAATTTACCCACCTTCACATCATATCCAGCTTCCTTAGCTTGAGCTTCTGTATGTCCTACAGATGCTATCTCTGGCCACGTGTACGTGCATCCTGGGATATTACCATAGTCCAGTGGCTCCACGTGCTGTCCGCTTATTTTCTCTACACAGATTATTCCTTCTGCACTAGCTACGTGAGCTAGAGCCGGTCCGTGTACTATATCACCTATAGCGTATACGCCTGGCACATTCGTTTGATAATAATCATCTACTACTACCTTACCTTTCTCTGTTTTCACACCCAGACTTTCTAGTCCTATGTTTTCTAGGTTAGTCTCTATACCTACCGCAGATAGTACGATATCACACTCCAGTATTTCCATACCTTTAGCAGTTTTTACACTTACCTTGCAGCCCGTACCTTTAATGTCTACAGCCTCTACAGAGCTACTGGTCATAATAGTCATTCCCTTTTTCTTATAGATTTTTTGCAGCTCCTTACTTACGTCTATATCCTCATTAGGCACTATGTTAGGCATATATTCTACCACAGTCACATCAGTACCCATTGCATTATAAAAATATGCAAACTCCATTCCTATAGCTCCACTGCCTACTATCACCATTTTCTTTGGTTGCTTAGGCAGAACCATAGCTTCGTGATAACTCACTACTTTCTTACCATCTATTGGTAGGTTTGGCAACTGTCTTGCACGAGTACCCGTAGCTAGTATTATGTGCTTCGCACTATGCGTTTCTTTTTTACCTTCATTATCTACGCTTACTTGCCCTTTAGCTATCAGCTTACCAAAACCTGTAAGTATCTCAATCTTGTTTTTCTTCATCAAGAATTGAATACCTTTACTCATTCCCTCCGCTATACCACGACTACGCTTTATTACTGCACCAAAATCGTGTTTAGCATCGCTTACGGTTATTCCATAATCACTCGCGTGGTTTATATACTCAAAAACCTGAGCAGACTTCAATAGAGCTTTAGTAGGAATACATCCCCAGTTGAGGCATATGCCACCTAGCTCAGACTTTTCTACTATAGCCACTTTATGTCCCAGCTGAGAAGCACGTATAGCTGCTACATATCCACCAGGTCCACTTCCTATTACTATTATATCAAAATTCATATTCTATTTTTTGCTTTTTAAGGTCTGCAAAGAAAGGTAATTTTTTGGATGACATTGGTCTATAAAGTGCAGCTAATTCGCTAATTATTTATTGTCCCTGAATCTTTGGATTTCTTTCGCCACAAATGCACAAATGATTACTTCTAGTAATTCCTCATTTAACCCTACTCTCACGCCTCAGAGGCGTGAACCTACTTTTTTAAACCTAAACTTTAAACTTAGACTTAATCTTACTTTGGGGCATCGAGCAGGCTATACACTTCTAGTCCCCATTCTATATATGTGTAGGCTTACCCCTTGCATGAGCTTTCTGCCGGCAGCTCTGCCAGAGGCAGCCTACCTCACATCTATCTCGTGAGGAGCTACCGCTACTATCCTTATGCCAAAGGAAAACCAATATTTCATCCCTCTGGGACTATTACTCTCACTCATATGCTTTCAATCATTACTTTTAGGCACACGCACCAAAGGCAAGAACCTAGAAAATAATTGGATATCACCGATATTTCATTGCTCTAGGATTACCACTTTAAAACTTCACCCTTCTGTCTTCACCCACTAAGCACAATCCTCAGAGGCGTGAACCTACATTCAGCCTTTACCTTTTTAACTTATTCTTAGACTTAATCTTAAATTTGCCTCCAATGGGAAGAGCATTCGAATTTAGAAAAGCCAGAAAAATGAAACGCTGGGGCAAAATGGCGGTCACCTTTACGCGTATAGGCAAGGAGATATCTATGGCCGTTAAAGAAGGCGGACCAGACCCAGATAACAACTCCAGACTCCGCATGGCTATGAAAAATGCCAAGTCTGAGAACATGCCCAAAGATCGTGTAGATGCCGCAATCAAAAAAGCAAGCGACAAGGACGCTAGCAACTATGAGGAGGTGCTCTATGAAGCAAAGGGGCCTTACGGTCTAAGCCTAATGATAGAGACTGCTACAGATAATATAAATAGAACTGTAGCAAATATGCGTGCTACGCTCAGTAGAAATAGTGGCGAACTTGGGACTAGTGGATCACAAGAATTTAACTTTGATAGAAAGTGTATTTTCAAAGTAAGTCTGGGTGAGATGGGCATAGAAGACGCCGAGCTAGAGCTCATAGACTTTGGACTAGACGAGATAGAGCAGGCGGAGGATGAGACGCTTATATACACAGCCTTTACGGACTATGGCAATATGCAGAAAGGACTAGAGAGCCTAAACATAGAGATAGACTCTGTAGACATTGAACGGATACCTCACAATGCTTTGGAACTCACTGAAGAACAAAAAGAAGAGATAAATGCCTTGATAGAAAAGCTGGAGGAAAACGAAGACGTCCAAAACATCTTTCATAATGCAGAGCTATAGTTCTCGTACATTCATTTCTTATCGGCAAAGAACACTTGAACTGACAAAGCTTCTCAAGTCTATTGAATAATGAAAAAAATCTGCTTCTTCAATAGTTCAGACTTCTGGGGTGGTGGTGAGAAACTACACCTCGAAAATGCCAAAGCTTTCCAAGCCAAAGGCTATGAAGTGACCATAGCTGCCCATCAGAATAGTGAGTTATGGAAACGAGCAGTAGACGAAGGATTCTCAACTTTTGCTGTAAGTGTAGGAAGTACATCCTTTCTCAATATTTTCAAGCTTCTGAGTATTAAATCCTACTTCCTAAAACAAGAAATTGACACCGTCATTTTCACCACATCGCAAGATCTAAAAACAGCAAGTATATCTGCTCATTGGGCAGGATGTGATAAAGTAGTATACCTCCGTGGGCTAGCAACGCCTATCAAAAATAGTATCATAAATCGTTACTGTATGAGTACTGCATGCACGCACCTCATAGCCAACTCACAAGAGACTAAGCGTACCATGCTTCAGAATCTATCCGCCTATATTCCTGAAGAAAAAATAACAGTAATATACCACGGAATAGACGAGAAACTACTCGAACATCGTGAGGCCAAACTCCCAGAGATGGCATCACAAGAAGACACTGTAATACTGGGAAACGCAGGCCGACTAACACTACAAAAAGGACACCAGCACTTAATAGAAGTTGCCGAAAAACTCAAGAATCAAAACATAAAATTTAAGCTCTACATAGCTGGTACGGGTGAATTATACGATGAGTTGCAAGCTAGCATCACAGCTAAAAACTTGCAAAACGAAGTCATCTTACTTGGCTTTGTGGCAGACATGGAAGCATTTATGCGGAGCATAGATGTCTTCCTATTAACCAGCAGTTGGGAAGGTTTCGGATTTGTAATAGTAGAAGCTATGGCAAAAGGTAAACCTGTTGTGGCTTTTGATATTACTAGTAATCCTGAGATAGTAACTGATAGCAAAACCGGTCTACTAGCTCAGCATCTAGACGTGAATGAATTTGCGGATAAGACTCTTGAAATTATCCAAAATACAACTCTCCGCCAGCAACTTGGCTCACAAGCCAAGCAGAGTGTGATTGACCGATTTCTCATAACAGAAAGGATTACGGAACTGGAGGAGTATTTGCTAAAAGTTTAAAATGCACCATTAAGACTTTAAGAAGAATCCAGCTGACGCCACCTTTCACCCAAGGTTAAAACTTATTGTACTTCTTTAATAATGCTAGAGTAACTAATCGCATTTCTCCTTCCTAAACCTAACTCTAAGCGAGTACTTCTTGATTTTCTTAATACCGTGTCTTCAGCAAGCAGGTTTATAAAACTAAGTGCCTTAGTGTTTCATTTTTTTGCCACCTTTGTACTTTAACATACCATGTTACTGATAAACGATATACGAGCAGACAAAGAAGGCATCATCACACGATTAGCCAAAAGAGGAGTTGATTTTACTGACTTAGTGAATTCTGCAGTATCCCTAGATGACAAGCGTAAAAGTACTCAAGTAGAGCTCGACAATATCTTAGCAGAAGCGAATAAGATTTCTAAAGAAATAGGTCAACTATTTGCTCAGAAAAAAATAGAGGAAGCCAATGCTATGAAAGCAAAAACTGGCGAGCTTAAGGAAAAAAGTAACCAACTGGGTGAGCAACTAAAAGCAGCAGAGGCAGAGTTGCTTGATGTACTCTACCAGATCCCAAACGCACCAGGAGCAGATGTGCCTGCAGGCAAAAGCGAAAACGATAATAAGATAGTTTTAGAACACGGTGAGAAGCCAAACCTAACTCAAAAGAAACCTCACTGGGAGCTGTGCGAGCAGTATAATCTAATCGATTTTGAACTCGGAGTGAAAATAACCGGAGCGGGATTTCCTGTGTACAGAGGCAAAGGAGCAAGACTACAACGAGCACTTATTAACTGGTTCCTGGACAAAGGACGTGATGCCGGTTTTGAGGAAATACAACCGCCCATACTCGTAAACGAGGCTAGTGGAATAGGCACAGGACAACTGCCAGATAAAGAAGGACAGATGTATCATATGGAAGTAGATAATCTGTATGCTATACCTACAGGCGAAGTTCCTATAACCAATATTTATAGAGACGTAATAGTAAAGGAAGCAGATTTCCCTATCAAAAACTGTGGCCATTCTCCGTGTTTCAGAAGAGAAGCAGGCAGCTACGGTAAAGATGTGCGTGGGCTCAACAGACTACACCAGTTTGACAAGGTAGAGATAGTACAAGTAGTACACCCCAGTAAGTCATACGAAACGCTAGAAGAAATGAGCAGCTACGTACAAGGCCTTCTAAAGGATCTTGGACTGCAATATCGCGTATTGCTACTATGCGGTGGCGATACTGGGTTTGCCAGTGCTATGACGTACGATATGGAAGTATGGAGTGCTGCACAAGAGATGTGGCTGGAGGTAAGCTCCGTTTCT
>JBDNFQ010000277.1:0-11355 GCA_041689715.1 Bacteroidia bacterium | reverse complement strand
TGAGAAAGGATTTATTCACAATTACGGAGGGCAAAAAGTGGTGGGTACTAAAACCCTAGATATAGTAGAGTTAACTCCTACAGATAAGAGTAAAGGGTATTTTAAAGTAAAGCTAGGTATAGATAAACTAGCTAATAAGGTAAAAGAAATGGTAGTTTTTAGTAAAAATGGCCTAGAGACCACATACGCTATTAACGAGCTAGATGCTAATGTTGCTATAAATGATAGCTACTTTAAGTTTAATACAAAGGATAAGCCTGGGGTTATAGTAATTGATTTAAGATAAACTCAAATGAAAAATAAAATAATAATAACGCTGCTTTGTGCAGCGTTTTTTGTGGGCTGTGCCCAAAGAGATAAGTCTTCTCAGAAGCAACAAAAGACTTTTTATCTAAGCATTGAAAAGACAGCGTGTTTTGGTAGTTGTCCTATCTATATGCTAGAGGTAAGTAAGCAAGAAGCTAAACTGAATGCTAAGCGATTTACAGAACACGAAGGATTAGCTAATCAAGTGATGTCTGATATGGAGTATAATGCTCTACAAGATTTGTGTGCTAAGGCTGATTGGGGAAATTTTGATAGTGAGTACCTCACAGGTTATTCCGATTTGCCCAGTACTATAATTAGATTCTCTATTCATCCTACGGACACTATAGGTATTCGCTATGAAGGGAATAAAGCTCCTGCTGAACTTATGCAAATAGGAGATATGCTACAAGCGTATCAAAAAAAGATGCAAGCTGAGTGGCCTACATCTTTAGATTAAGAATCTATAAACTTTTTATCTAGGTCCTCGTACACCGAGTTGTTACTTATATACTCGGGAACTATTTGTTTCATTATCGTTACAAGCATTTTATTTTTGAGAATATCTTTATCTCTATATAAATTAGAGATAAGCTCATTTGCGGCGAGATAGTTATAATCAGGCATTTTAGCAACCATTATTTTAGGATTGTACGTACCTATAGTGTTTTCTTGATCGCTAAGGAGTTCTTCTTTTAATTTTTCGCCAGGACGGAGTCCTGTAAATTTAATTTTAATGTCTTTGCCCTCTTCAAAACCAGAAAGCTTGATCATTTTGCGAGCTAAATCCACTATTTTAACAGACTCTCCCATATCAAAAACATAGATCTCTCCACCTTTACCCATTACACCTGCTTCCAATACGAGTTGACATGCTTCAGGTATGGTCATAAAGAAACGTGTGATTTCAGGATGTGTTACAGTAACTGGTCCGCCTGCTTCTATTTGTTTTTTGAAGAGTGGTATCACAGAACCATTGCTGCCTAGTACATTGCCGAAACGTGTGGTTACGAACTTGGTATGGTTGTCTGACTCTATGCTTAGTTTGGCGTTTAAGGATTGGATATATATTTCAGCTATTCGCTTAGAGGCCCCCATTATATTGGTTGGGTTTACTGCCTTATCAGTACTTACAAATACAAATTTTTTAACTCCGTATTTAGTCGATAGAGTAGCCAAGTTTTGTGTTCCAAATACATTTGTATTAATTGCCTCGTATGGATTATCCTCCATTAGAGGAACATGCTTGTATGCTGCAGCATGAAAAACGTATGAAGGTCTGAAGTGGTTGAATACTCGTTCCATTCTAGTTGTATTGCATACATCTGCCACTATTATTTCAATAGTATCTTCACCATTTAGCTCATTTTGCATTTCATAGAGAGGTGTTTCACCTTGATCTATTAAAATAATTTTTTTTGGTTCAAAAGATAAACACTGTCTTACTATTTCACTACCTATAGAACCTGCAGCTCCTGTAATCAATATCACTTTGCCCTTCAGGTCTTGACTTATCGTTTTTTTGCTTAGTGTAATGGGGTCACGATCTAGCAAATCCTCTATTCTCACAGGTTTTATACTTTGAAGGTTAAACTCTCCGTCTATCCATTTACTCACGGGGGGTATAGTTTTTACTTCTATATTATATTTAAGACAGTTCTCTATAATTCTTTTTTTGCGAAAAGTAGATATGTTATTAATTGCTACAATTACCAACACATTATTACGGTCGGTTATAAGGTTATCGAAATCTACGTTAGAGGGATATATCTTTACTCCTTCTGCAGATTTACCTTGTAATTTCGGATTATCGTCAATAAACGCGATTACTTTTCTGCCGTATCTTGAGTTCTGCTCAAAAGATCTCTTAACCATAATACCAGCCTCCCCAGCACCGTATATTATAAGTTCTTTGGTAGAAATACTCACATTAAAAGGAGCATACTGATTGTATAGCAGTTTAAATGCGATTCTGAAAGCAGAAAGAAAGAATATCAGTATAAATGCATCAATTATAATAATTTCGGGCTTAATAAAGTGTATGCCTGTATATGTAAATGAAGTTCCTTCGGCAAGGAGAATAGCAATGGTACTAATTGCCACAGCAAAGAAAATACGAACTGCGTCTTGTGTGCTTGTATATTTTATTATTCCTGTATAAGATTTGGTAGCCACAAAGGCTATGAGTCTGAAAATAATTACGATAACAAACAGATATAAGTAGCTACCTAGATCTAGATTTCCAAAAAGGGAATCTTCTGTAACAAGATAAGCAAGGCATAATGAGAAAACGGAAAGCAGTAGGTCTAAAATGAGCACCACCCAACGTGGAGTATTAGAAAGTGCTACACGTTTTATTTTATTTATCATGGGTTCTAAGTTTCGTTACAAATATAAAAAAAATAGTGCACGGTTACTGAGCTAAATGTATTGGTAGTGTACTATTTTTTGATCTTAGACTTTTCTAAGTTTGGCAAATTTTAATACCAAGGTCTTTTCTCCGAAATCTGTAAAATTTATAGTTGCTTTTTCAGGAGCAGTGTTACCTTCTAGTTTGGTAACGGTGCCATTCCCAAATCTTTGATGCTCTACTTGCATGCCTTCCGCTATATCGAGCATTGATTCAGCTTCAAAGTTACTGGTAGCAGGAGGTCGAATCATCTTTGGCTGATTCTGTTTGGCTATAGTCTTTCGTAGTCCACTAGGCGGATTCATATCACTGCTTTTTCTATCTGTGTTGCCAATGCTTTGTGCAGTACTTGTTAAAGTTGAACGACGTTCCAGTTGCAAAAATTCTGGGTCTATTTCATCTATAAACCTACTAGGCTCGCAGGGTAGTAATGTGCCAAATCTAAATCTTGATGTAGCAAATGATAGCACTAAATCTTCTTCTGCTCTAGTAATAGCCACATAGAACAGGCGTCTTTCTTCTTCTAGATCAGATCTAGACCCGAGAGACATCTGAGATGGGAATAGATTTTCTTCTAATCCTGTTACATAGACTTTTTTGTACTCTAGCCCCTTAGACTGGTGAATAGTCATCAGAGAAACGTGATCATTATCCTCATCCATTCTATCTGCGTCTGTCAGTAGGGCTATATCTTGTAAATAGCTTCCAAGGTCTTTTTCACTCTCATTGGTATCATCTTCTGCAAATTCTTTGATACCATTAAGTAATTCGACCATATTCTCATATTTGCTTATTCCTTCTACAGTCTTATCTTCATTCAGCACTTTCAGAAGCTTTACGGACCGTGAAACATGCATAGCTACGTCATAGGCATTTTGAGTTGGGACTAATATCGCAAAGCTTTTTATCATATTCACGAAGTCCTTAAACTTGGAGATAGCGGCTTTTAGTTCAGGATACTGATGTGCATTAGAGATAATCTCCCAATGGCTTTGTTCTGTTTCGCTTGCTAGTACTGCCACTCTCTGCATAGTGGTATTGCCTATTCCCCTTGCAGGGTAATTGATTATACGTTTCAGTGCCTGTTCATCGCTTGGGTTTATAACTAGGCGTAAGTATGCTATGAGGTCTTTTATCTCTTTACGTTGGTAAAAACTAAGACCTCCGTATATTCTATATGGTATATTCAGCTTTCGAAGTGCCTCCTCCATACTTCTAGACTGAGAATTAGTACGATATAAAATAGCGAAATCGCTATTCATTTTTTGTGCTGTCATCTTGGTCTCAAAAATATCTTGAGCTACGAGTTTACCTTCCTCGTTATCTGTAACAGCTCGGAGTACCTTTATTTTTTCACCAGAGTCATTTGCGGTCCATACCTTTTTTTCTAGCTGATCTTTATTTTTAGCTATTACACTGTTTGCCGCATTCACGATAGTTTCAGAAGAGCGGTAATTCTGTTCTAACTTAAAGACTTTAAGATCGGGGTAATCAATTTTAAAGTTTAGTATGTTGCGAATAGTAGCTCCTCTAAAGGAGTATATACTCTGGGCATCATCACCCACTACACAAATATTTTCAAAGACACTCGCTAGCTTTTTTACTATCATATACTGGCAGTGGTTAGTATCTTGATACTCATCTACCATCACGTACTTAAACTTGTGTTGATACTTATTGAGTACATCAGGAAAGTTATTTAGGAGTTTAAAGGTGTTTAGTAGCAAGTCATCAAAATCCATGGCACTTGCCTTGAAACACCTGTTAGCATACTCCTGATAGATTTCAAAAATTTTGCCTCTTCCTGTGGTCTCATCATAGGCTACTAGTTCAGTATTTTTTTTATATATGTGTGCCTGTATCAGATTGTTTTTAGCGTTGCTTATGCGACTAAGAACGTAGTTAGGTTTATAAATTTTGTCATCAAGGTTCATCTCTTTTACTATAGCTTTGATAAGACTTTTACTGTCGTCAGAATCGTAAATCGTAAAATTGCTTTGATATCCTATTCTATTGGCTTCTATACGAAGAATCTTGGCAAATACGGAGTGAAAAGTTCCCATCCATATATTACGAGCCTCTGCACCTGCTACTTTTTCTATCCGATTACGCATTTCTTTGGCTGCCTTGTTAGTGAAGGTAAGAGACAGTATATTAAATGCATCTACTCCAGATGCGATAAGATGAGCAATACGGTAGGTCAATACTCTTGTTTTTCCTGAACCTGCACCTGCTATAATCATTACTGGGCCCTCTGTTTGCAAAACCGCAGCTTTTTGCTCGGGATTGAGGGAATCTAAATATGGTGCATCTGTGTTCATAGGCTTTTTGTATTAGAGGTCAAATTTCGTTTATTTTGACTCAACTCTTAGCAAATACAGACAAACAAATTTTTCACATTTTAACCAAATTATTTACCATTGTAAAACAGTTTGAAAATAGAGAGAACACACATAGCAGATTTACTTATAATAACACCTACGGTTTTTGGTGATGATAGAGGTCATTTTTTCGAAAGTTATAGAGAGGATCTTTTGAAAGATGCAGGCGTAAGTGAAGTATTTGTACAAGATAATCAGTCACTTAGTAGTAAAGGAATTTTAAGAGGGTTGCATTTTCAGAGAAACCCATATGCACAAGGGAAGTTGGTAAGTGTGCTGCAAGGAGCAGTATTAGATGTGGCGGTAGATATAAGAAAAGAGTCTGAGACTTATGGACAACACTTAGCCATTGAGTTGTCCGCTAACAATAAAAAGATATTTTATGTTCCGCCTGGGTTCGCTCATGGCTTTC
This sequence comes from Bacteroidia bacterium, assembly GCA_041689715.1. GTDB lineage: Bacteria > Bacteroidota > Bacteroidia > NS11-12g > UBA9320 > UBA9320. The sequence continues at coordinate 5,846 of JBDNFQ010000277.1, read as the reverse complement.
TAACCCTTGAAGATAATACGATTTTCTGTTATAAGTGTACAAACTATTATCATAAAGAAGCAGAAGGAGGAATATTATGGAACTCTCCATCATTGGGCATAGATTGGGGGTTTGATGATCCAACGCTGTCAGTTAAAGATCTGGAAGCAAAAAAATTCAGTGATTTTATTAGTCCGTTTTAAATAACTTTTATTTTAGCATATTTCGTTCCAAAAAAATCTTTTAGTATACAAGCTGTAAGAAGAAAGGACTCATAGCTGCATTACTATGTACTGTATTGCTTGCTAATTGTGCTCCGGTATAGATCCCTAGTGCTCCTATGGTTTTCAATAATTAACAAGAAGGACTTAGATAAGGCGGAAGATCTTTTAACTTACAACTAGGATATGCCTTTTCAGACCATATAAATTTAGGTATCACCGGAAGTGCATTTTATACACAAGGGGTGGGAATTGGCAATTAATTTTTTGTTGGTACTAGAGGGTTAGACGTCAATTTTATAGGTGGGTATTACAAACGTGCAAGTGAGCTTACAGTCGGAGCGGGACCTATCCTGTTACAAGATCCAGAAGAAGTGTCAGACTATTTTAAACTATACATTCAGCCTAAATATACTATCAATTCTAATAAGCAAACACATACTGAGGTTTCCTTAATTATGAGATTTACGGGCAGTCGTCTATCTGCTCTAGATGAGAATCAGGAATCAAAGAACTTTAAGCAAGGTTATTTAGAACCAGCATTGAGTCTGAGCATAGGTAATGAAGTGAATTTCACTACACAAATGGGGATGTCTTTAGGACTTACCCAAAATTACTTTCAAAACACCTCTGGTGTACTCTTAAACTTAGGGATAAGCTAATAAAAGAAACTACCTTACCTTAAGCAAGCTGCGTGTTTGAGCTATTTGTCCGTTTTGGTATTGGCAATAGTATGTTCCAGATGGCAGTTGTGCTGCATCAAATACAACCTCGTGCGTACCTCTTGGTATTTCAGAGTTTACTAGGGATGATATAATCCTTCCTTGGGTGTCTACAATAGTGATATTGATTAAACCTCCTCCAGAAAAATACTTGATAGTGGTACTCACTCCAAATGGATTTGGATAGTTAGTAACATAGGCATCTCCAGCTCTTTGATTTTTATCTCGCTGTACAGATGTAGTATCACATCCAGCTTGTAATAAGTCCATTTTTTCAAAGTTTTGAAGTAAAACATTGTCGGAAGAAGCTTGGTCTAAACAGAACCAATCTTGTAAAATAGTACTGTATATTGATCTGAAATCAGTCTGCATTTCTAGATTATCATTTGCAGATACGCTTGCTGGTATTGTTGGGTTTACTCCGGTCATTCCAGACTTTACCTTGGATCCAAACATAAACAATGGAGCAGAGCTACCGTGATCGGTCCCTGTACTCGCATTACTTATTATTCTACGGCCAAATTCACTAAAAGTCATCCCAAGGACACGCTCATCTACTTTTAGTTTTTCTATGTCGTCTTGAAAAGCGTTGATGGCTTCAGAAAGTGATTGGAGTAAGAATGCGTGGTAACCAGTCTCATTGCTATCTACAGGGTCTACTTGGTTAGCATGTGTATCATATCCTCCTTGCTGTACTATATACACTCTTGTTTTTAGTCCGCCAGCTATTAGCTGAGCGACTATTTTAAGTTGGCTTGCTAAGCTGTTTCCATCTGGGTATAGCGTAGAAAGGTTTGTGGCACTTTCTGCAGCAGCCTTTATTTTTACAGAATACTCATTTGTTTGACGAGCAACTGTTCGCACATAGTCTAATTCTTTTCCCGCCCACCCTGCAGGTGCATCTGGATAGTCGCCGGTTAGTAATTGGTAGTAGTTAGTAGGGTTAGATATAGCAAATCCCATATTTACAGAGGGTCCTTGGCATACCTGCGATACTACAGAACCTATTTGTATAGCAAGCGGATCTTCCATATCTTCATTTGGAAAACCATTGGGATAATTTGGCCATTCCTCTGCCAAGTATCTTCCCATCCATCCACTTTCTAATATTTCATCAGAATCTGCACCTGTCATCCATATATCTGTAGATCTAAAGTGACTGTAATTTTGATTTGGGTAACCTACAGATTGTAAAATATGCATTTTGCCTTCATCGTACATGTTTTTCATTTTTTCCATAGCTGGATGAATTCCTGTACCAGATATACCCGCTAGTGGTAGCACTTTATTCTCTGGAATAATTACATCTGGTCGTGCAGCTGTAAGATTGGTGTATTGGTCAAGCGGTATAAGGGTGTTCAAACCATCATTTCCCCCATTTAATCTTACCAATACTAATATTTTATCTGTTTGGGTAAATGCTTCTGCTTCAGCACCAAGCAACTTTCCATACGCTCTTACAGGTTGTCCATTTATTGCGAAAGGCAATAAGGACATCGGAGCTACTCTTTTTAAAAAATCTCTTCTTTTCATGGTGTCTATGTTTTATGAAAGTTGGTATTCGCTAAGGTTCATTATATACTTAATAAAAGCTGAGAGTCTTGTCGCAAGTATGTTCTTCTTGGCACTGTCGTTTGGATTAGCAATGTGATCATTCCAAGCATCGGCCCAATAACTATCGCTCAACTGCCCTGAGAGTAAAATGGATTTCATATAGTCTTTTTGAGCTTGTTCCACATCTATTGTATGAACTAGTTGCAGTATATCATCTATCAGTAAATTTACATTACTTGGATTGTCAAAATGCTTTGCAAATGCTACGTGATCTATTACAATTTTGTATGTATCTACGCCGATACCTCTTGTAGCTAATACATCTGAAATAATACTACGTTTAGGTAGAGTATCACTGTTTATCCAAAGCTCGTGAAATTGGGGTATCTGATAATATGCTGGCCATCCTGCTACACTGGGTGGGTCACCTAAGTTCTGCTGCTGTATAGTTGCATAATAAGAAATATAGTACCACGCTCGGTATTGATTTACGTAATCTGTAGCTGGAGGAAAAGGGATATCGAAAGTACGGGCCATGCCGTGCATGAAATCAATTGGATTTTTAAGTAATGCAGCTCTATTGGCCGTGTCAAAGAAATGTTCACTTTTGAACAATGCCGTGAGCATTGGTTTTATTTCATAGTTATTGTTTCTAAAGATATCAGCTAGAGGGGCAATTAAATCCGTCTCAGTAGCCTCATCTATATCATAATATACAAACCATCTGTAAATTTTTCTGACTAGGTGTTTAGCGACTTCTTGTTGTGCAAATATCATGTCGAGTAATTCATCTACTTCATTAGCTCCATTTGCACCTGATTGTCCAGTTATAGTAGTATCATTATAGAAACTAGAAAAGGTTTTATCCGTAGTGTCGTGTCGGTTATCTTGAAAATATACATCTCCTGTAGTTTTATTTAATCTCCATCCTGTAAGTACTTTAGCTCCTTCTCTGACGTCAGCCTCTACATATTGAGAACCGGGTCCTTTTCCTAATGTAAAAAGCTCTTGCAGTTCTCTTGAGTAATTCTCGTCCGGAGCAGTATTAGTATTTCTCTCACCATTTAAAAATACCAGCATAGCAGGATCTAAAGTAACACTCTTTGTAAGAGATTTAAAGTTCTTATCACAGTTATTTCTGAGCAGTTTAGTATGTGTGTAAGCAAAGTTGGCCCAATTATATACATCTGTTTGTGTAGAAAAATGATTGTGCCAGAAGAGGACTAGCTTTTCTCTAATAGTACGGTCTTGATTAATGATTTGTCCAGTCCACCACATTTTGAAAGAGCCCATCCTAACTCCGTTCAATTGACCATTATAATCATTTACCCAAGTTTGGCCAGCGGCAATATTTGGGTCTGGATTATTGTCGTTATAATTATTGATAGGAGGAGACGGGTCAGTATGATCTATTGTAAGTATCTCGTCTATTGCCTGACTCATAGATTTTGTGAGAAAGTAATCTACATCAGATTGTTTAACTCCAAAATGTACTCTTTTAAGCAAATGAATAACTGCTGCTTTGTCCCACGTGCCAGTATATGGTGATATACCAGAATGGGTTCTTGTTTTTGCTGTGGTTGCCATAACTTTGTATTTTAGTCTGCTTTTTTACAAAAAGGTTGCATAGTGTCTTAAAATTTTATTTTTTAAATAATTTATCTACCTATTCATCTTAGAGTTTCTAAAAGTCTTTTTTTCTCCAATGGGAGATTGAACCTTTTAGGCCAAAGCTCAAAGCAGGCTAGTTGTCATTACTAACCTTTAAAGAACTACTCTCTATTTCTTCTTCTTCTCCTGAAACTCTCGTTCGATTAGCCATAGCTCACAGTTTTACCTGATTTGAGGCATCGTAAATTAAAACTTTTATTTTCAGGCCATAAATATACGTTTTTTTTTATAATCTAAGCTCAACGTATATTTAGAAGTACAGATTATTATATCATTCAATAGGTCTTGCCTATCTGTATAGATACAGCCTGCTATACCAATATTTGACCAACACACAATTATTGATTATAAAATAAACAGAGGTCTTTTTTACGTCTAAATAGTAAATTATCCTTAAAAATAGCTTGCTAAGTACTTGTCTTTGCCAATCAAAAATAAAGATTTACTAACGTGTAGGGCCTAAAATAGATTCGAACTTGGGTTGATAATTAAATGGGTGCTACCATTTGCATTAAGTAGCCACAAATAAGTGCTCCATATGTGCCTAGTGCGTATCCCAATACTGCTAAGAGAACACCCACAGGTGCCAGCGATGGATGAAATGCGGCAGCTACAACCGGGGCAGATGCCGCTCCACCTATATTTGCTTTGCTACCTACTGCTAAATAAAAGAAAGGAGCTCGTATGATTTTGGCCACTATTACCAGTAGCACTATATGTACAAGCATCCAAATTACACCTACTAAAAATATGGCAGGATTATCGAAAATAGCCATCACATTCATTTTCATACCTATAGTAGCTACCAATATATATATAAATACACCGCCGATTTTTGAGGCTCCTGCACCTTCATAGTTTCGGAGTTTAGTGAAACTAAACACAATGCCCAATGTAGTTGCGATTACGATTAACCAAAAGAAACCAGAGCCAAGGCTAAAAGTCTCTGCAAGAAAGGGTGAGTTCTCTTTTATCCAAGGAGCTAAAATATCAGCACATAGATGTGCTATGCCAGTAGACCCAAGGGCAAGGCCAAGAATGACCATAATATCTGTAAAGCTTGGTATACGTGCTATTTTTTGGCTAAAATCTTGCATTTGATTTTTTAGTTTGTTTACAGCAGAAGAATCAGCTTTGAAAAATATATCTATCTTTTCCGATTTGGCCACACCAAGTAACAAGAAGAACATCCATACTTCTGCTACTATAATATCTACCGTAATCATCATAGAATACATACTGCCAGAAATTAAATTCTTTTCTCCATCTTTAAATATTTCAAACATAGCTGCTTGGTTAGCCCCTCCACCAATCCAGCTGCCAGCTATCGTTGTCATGCCACGCCATACTTCATTTGGCGTGACTCCTCCTACCACCTCTGGTGCTATACAAGAGAATAGAAGGATAGCTATTGGTCCACCTATTATTACACCGATAGTACCAGTGATAAACATAAGGAGTGCTTTGTAACCCAAGTTGAATACTTCACGTAAATTTATACTTAGTGTAAGTAACACTAAACTAGCAGGAAGTAGATATCTAGAGGCTACAAAATACAATTTAGACTTGCCTATAAAAGGATCTAGGATGTCAGAATTTATTTGGTTTTTAAGTACGAAATTTTTAAATGTCTTAAAAGTATCTAATCCCGTAACATCATATCCGTTACTAGCTATAGCTTTTATGGCTGCGTCCATAT
>JBDNFQ010000276.1:0-12191 GCA_041689715.1 Bacteroidia bacterium | reverse complement strand
TCGGGTGAAAGTGGTGAAGGAATAGCGAGCTATTCCAAGACAGTTTTAGGAAGAAAATGGCTGTTAAAATGTGTAATCGACCTGTTCTGTCCATAAAACCTCGTGATCATCGTTGTTTTATCTTGATATAGCTCGCTATATTTGCAATAAAATCTTTCGCCTCCATGGTTTTATGAAAATCTGCATCTCAAAAGAATAGTCGAATTCAGGTTTTAAGTAATAATTAAGGGCTTTTTAAATTTTAATTAACTTTGATTTTAAAATGTTCGAGATTCAATCTTTTCACACAAAAAAATAGCTAACCAACGAAACGATACCCATTTATGAAAAAACTAGTATCCTGTCTCCTTATTTTTTTTACTATAGGAGTTCAAGCCCAACTCAATGTCCAAATAAAGCTTGGTGACCGAAACGCTTGTACTAACTCCACTTTACTCTTCTTAGATAGTATAGTAAGCGGGACACCAACATCCTATGAATGGATAAGCTCCGTAGCTACATTTTCTTCTACGAATGGATCTATCACTCAGGCTAGTTTCTCTGCGAGCGGTCAGGTCATACTAAAATCGCTTGATGCTACGTCTACATTTTATGATACTGTATATGTCACATTAAATTCGCCACCTATTGTTACTTTGGGTAATGATTTGGAAGTGTGCTGTGATTACGGTCAGATAGTACTGGATAGTATAATAGTAGCTCCTACAGGGGCACCCCATACCACTGGATACTGGAGTATATCTCCAAATCCCAGTCTAATAGTAAATGGTAATACATTTAATACAGGTGAAGCTTGTGGATTAATAGCAGCTCCAGCCACTAGTATACAAACGAGCTTAGTATACGCTTACCAAGATCCAACTACAAAATGTGTCAATAGCGATTCTATGAAGATTTTGGTTCATAGCCTGCCTAGGACTGTATTACTAGATAAGATTTACTGTCAAGACATAGGCTCAATAGAATTAGATGATGATGTGGTAATTAGCCCGGCTAATACTTTGCTAGGTACGCCATCATGGAGATGTTTAGATTCTAACTCAAGTGCTAATTACTTTTTTGCGGATATGCTAGAAAACAGAGGCTCTCAGTTTGCTCCCGATTGGTGGCTAAATGTAGACGAGTCTAATTACACGATTCAAAATACAGACAAGGATACCATTGTACTTGAGTTTACCTATACAAATGGATACGGGTGTACTTCTAAAGATACCGTGAATATGGGAATATGGCGAGTGCCCAAAATTACTTTCAGTACTAACAGAGAACTTTGCTGGGACGAAGGTGAAATATCACTTAATGATTTAACAGGTGTTAACCTCACAGACGGCTTTTGGACTGTGTATGATTCTACAGGTTTTAGACTGCCATTTACTTTGGGTGCCTTAAATGGGGACACTATCAACACGCTGAATAGTATTCCTCTGTCTAGCGTTAACGCTAAGCCTAAACGTTTTATAATTCGCTATGATCACATAGCTACAGGTTGCCCTGCTTCCAATGATACTACACTTACTATCAATCCATTGCCAGTGCTTAATTTAACTCTGTTGAACCCTAGTAGATACTGTGAAACTGCTTCTAATATGTTGCTAAACGCTAACCCAGTAGGTGGTAATTGGTCTTCTAATGACTCAAGTGCTTTAGTGGGTAGTAGTAATTTTAGCCCAGGTAATGCGACTAGATTTTTTCCGGATGCTATTCATTTTTATTACGATTATACAAATCCGATTACAAGCTGTAGTACCCAAGATTCTATGAGCATTTTTATAGATGCCGCACCACTAATTCACGAACGCAAAGACACGTCTTTTTGCTATGTTTCCACAGGCGTTCCTAGAACTATGACTATTCCAGTTTCAGCATCTAATTTTGGCCAATTAACTTGGTCTCATTTTACAAGTAGCAGAGTAATTTTAGGTACAACGGCAAGCGGCTCAGCTACCTTTACACCTAATGGAGTGCAAGATACTTTTAGAATACTGCTTAGTGCATCAGGACGCGGAGCTTGTAATGATGTTGATGGAGACTTTTATGTATTTGGCTACCAAGATTCATCATGTTTTGCTATTGTAAAATCTTTAGCAAAAGAAGATTTAGTTATATATCCAAACCCATCTGCTGGCACTTTATACCTAGACCCAGACTTAGAAGTAGTTTGGTGTATTAATGCCGTAGGTCAAAATTTAGCAGTAGAGAAACGCGGGGATGTTAGCTGCTATATAGACACCAAAGGCTTATATACTCTGCTCCTAAAAGACCTAAAAACAGGCACTTATTACTATAAAAAAGTAGTGATAGAGTAAATCTACTCTACTCCAAATTCGCTGTATTTGAATAGGCTAAAAAAACTACCTTTGCACCTGAATGGAGAACATCCGTAATTTTTGTATAATAGCTCACATAGACCACGGTAAGAGCACGTTAGCAGACAGACTGCTACAGATTACTGGTACTGTAAGTGATCGTGAGATGAAAGAGCAAACGCTCGATGATATGGACATAGAGCGAGAACGTGGTATTACCATAAAATCTCACGCTATCCAGATGAAATACAATAGAGATGGCGTAGATTATACGCTTAATCTTATAGATACTCCCGGTCACGTAGATTTTAGCTACGAGGTGAGTAGGAGTATAGCTGCATGTGAAGGGGCTCTGCTGATAGTAGATGCTGCACAAGGTATACAAGCTCAGACTATCTCAAATCTATACTTAGCCTTAGATCACGATCTTACCATTATACCTATTCTAAATAAAATGGATTTGCCTGGTGCAGAGCCAGAAGCAGTAAAAGATCAGATAGAAGAACTAATACTCTGCGAGCGAGAAGACATAATACCTGCCAGTGGCAAAACAGGATTGGGAGTACTAGACATACTCAATGCAGTTATAGATAGGATCCCTGCACCCAAAGGAAACCCAAAAGCGGCATTAAAAGCTTTGATTTTTGACTCAGTATTTAATCCTTTTAGAGGAATAATAGCCTACTACCGTATTATGGATGGCGAACTAAATAAACGAGATCAAATCAAGTTTATGAATACAGGTAAGTCGTACTATGCAGAAGAAATAGGAGTTCTTAAACTAAAACCAGAAATGCGTCAAACTGTAAAAACGGGTGACGTAGGCTACATAATTTGTAGTATAAAAGAAGCGAAAGAAGTTAAGGTAGGAGACACCATTACCATTGCTAATAATCCTACAGAAATTGCTATCGATGGTTTCGAGAATGTAAAACCAATGGTATTCGCTGGGATATTCCCTGTAGATACAGAAGATTTTGAAGAGTTGAGAGACTCTATGGGCAAGCTACAGCTGAATGATGCAAGTTTGGTTTTTGAACCAGAGAGTTCTGCTGCACTGGGTTTTGGTTTCCGATGTGGATTCCTTGGTATGCTGCATATGGAGATTATCCAAGAGCGACTAGAGCGTGAGTTTGGTATGACGGTAATTACTACCGTACCTAACGTTAGTTACCACGCTTACCTGAAAAGAGAGCCAGACAATATCGTCATAGTGAATAATCCAACTGACTTACCTGAGCCAAACTACTACGATAGACTAGAGGAACCCTATATCAACGCTCAGATAATTACTGCTGGTGATTATGTAGGAGCTATTATGTCGCTGTGTATAGAGAAACGAGGCACTATCAAGAACCAAGTGTATCTCACCAGCGATAGAGTAGAATTGACCTTCGAAATGCCTATGGCAGAAGTGGTATTCGATTTTTACGATAAACTAAAAAGTGTAAGTAGAGGCTATGCTAGTTTCGACTATCACCCTATAGGATACAGAGAATCTCAATTAGTGAAACTAGATATCTTGCTCAATGGTACGGTAGTAGATGCTCTAAGTGCGGTGATACATAGAGATAAGGCATATAATTTTGGTAAAAAAATATGTGAAAAGCTCAGAGAGCTTATCCCAAGACATCAGTTTGAGATACCGATACAAGCAGCAATAGGTGCTAAGGTAATCTCCAGAGAAAACATACGAGCTATGCGTAAGGATGTGACGGCTAAGTGCTATGGTGGTGATATCTCGCGTAAGCGTAAACTACTAGAAAAGCAGAAGAAAGGTAAGAAGCGTATGCGACAAGTAGGTAACGTAGAGATACCTCAAAGTGCATTTATGGCGGTGTTGAAGTTGGATTAAGAATTGTATCTAACCCGTAAAAATTCGCTACTCTATTCGCGTCTTTATCTTACTAAAATAGAAGACCTAATACGACCTCAACTTAGTGAGTACTATACAATCAGTTGAGGTCTTTAAGAAAGAGTAGAATTACTGCCCGTTTTTAGATAACACACCTTGTGCTAGCCAGTTGGCAATTGCCTGACGATTATTGACTATCAGTAGTCTTCTTTGGTCAAATTCATTGGTGATATTACCTAGCTCTATATACACTACTGGTGGTTTAGTTTCACGCAGTGTATGTAAGTCTCTGCTACGTACCACACCTTTGTATCCACGTCCAGACTGATGCTCATCGTATTCAGATTTTATAGTACGATACATTTCTATGGCCAAATCTTTTCCTACATCACTACCTGGATAGTAGTAGAAGAATATATCTACTTTCTGAGTTTCGTATCTACTATCTATATGTATTTCTACCGTACGTTGAATGGTAGCACCTTCTTTCTTATGCTTATCATAGAGCTCATTTATTTTGCTCGATCGTTGGCGAAGTCTTCGTCCCTGATTTAGCGGTATATCTTGATTGTACCACACGGTTTCGTCCTTATCATTATCTAGGTATTCTTCATCCCGTATTCCATCGGTATCTCTAGTAATGATGTACACAGTAGCACCGTGCTGTAGTAGGTTTCTAGCAAAACGTAATGTTACATCGTATGCATATTCATCTTCGCAGAGTATGTGTCCATCTTTGCTGCCAACGGCACCTGGATCGGGCCCTCCGTGGCCACTTATGAGATAGTATATCTGACCCTCTAGCCTTTTGGTATAGATAGGTGTTTTGGCATACTTGTCTCCGAATATAGGAAAATTGTCTGTACGTAGAGCCACTGTGTTTTGTTGTTCTACCTCCTCGGCTTGGTTTGTAAGATTAGGATCTGTATCGTCAGCAGAAGTGCTTTCTGGAGCAGTATTTACAACCTTATTCACCTCAGCACCATCCGGACAGTAAATGGCATGTATAGGCACCCATAGCAGCTTGTCTGTACGATAGTCGAACTCGCGTATTCCGTCGGCACTCATTGCCTCATTGTACTTCTGAATATAGATAGCTAAGTTATAATTTTCGTTATTTATTGTACCGCGTATGCTTTTGTCATTGTATTCATAGACGTATATGGGCAGTTTATAGGCTTTGGATAGTTGTAGCTGGTCTGTTCGACTTAGCTTATTTATACTCAAAAAAGTGTCAACATTACATGAGTAGGCGGCGAGATTATATCTATTGAGCAAGATGGATATACCATCTCCTTGTTTTGCTCTAACTTTTAAGTACTCTTGAGCTCCTGATGAAAAGGAGAAAGCTAAGAATAGGAGTAAACCTACATATTTTTTATATTGTCCAACCATTTAATCCTATGAGTGGTACGAAGTTAAATTTCCCGTGGCTTGTTTCAGTATAGTCATTATCACCATTTCTAGTCACTAGTATCATATTTTGGACATCTAGGGGGCCTACAGGGGCCACTAGTTTACCATTTACTTTTAGTTGACTAGTGAGCGATTCCATAAGATTAGGTGCAGCGGCCGTTATTATTATCTTGTCAAAAGGTGCCAGTTCTGCTAAACCCTTAGATCCATCGCCAAGTATAGTTGCAATGTCTAGACCAAGTTTAGTAAAAAGTACTTTAGCTCTTTTGTGCAATGCTTCAACAGTCTCTATACTATGTACTTGAGCACCCATTACTTTTAGTATGGCACTTTGGTATCCAGACCCAGTACCTATTTCTAGCACTTTGTCGCCTGGTTGTATATCTAGTAGCTGTGTCTGCATAGCTACAGTAAAGGGTTGCGATATAGTTTGTCCCTTGCCTATGGGGAAAGCGATGTTCTCATAGGCCTTGTCTAAAAAGTCCTTTGGGAAAAAGAAATGCCGAGGTACAATGTCTATAGCCTTGAGCACCTTAGGAGAAGAGATGCCTAGTTTTTTTAGCTCTTTTACAAGTTGGGCTCTTTGCCCTCTTAGTTTGTATGTGTCTTGAAGCAAGTGTTTAGTTTTTGGTACGCCGCAAATATCATTGTTTTTAGTCTAGTTCAAATTAATCCGTACTTCGTGGCTGAATATTTATCAAAAAGAATAGGTGCGAATAGGAATAATAGGTGCAGGAAATTTTACAGAGAAGGTATTTGAATCTCTTCAAGCTTGGGATGGTATTATCTTCGTTGGTGGTTATGATGTGCCAGCTTTTACTGCTCTAAATGTCTTTGTAGATGTAGACGATTTTATACAATCTGTAGATACCGTACTGGTGCTAGACATAATGGCAAGTAACTATGGTACACTAGTAGAAGTAGTGAAAAATGGAAGAAATCTATACATAGAAAGTCCTAGTCTGTGCTCTACTCGTGACCTAAAAAAACTGGAAATGATAGCCTACGAAAGTGGCAGCTCTATACAGATAGGTCTAAAACATCGTTTTTATAATTTCTACTCAGATTTAGAAAAGTACAATATTCTTCCCCGCATTTTAGAAAGCAGTAGATTTATCAAGTTCAATAAAAAGTCTACACACCTAAGTGTGATAGATGATCTTATGCTACACGATATAGATGTAACCCTGAAGCTAGCCAATGCCGAAGTTAAGTCTATCTATAGTACTGCTGTAGGCGTATACTACGAAGATCCAGATGTGGTAAATACACGTATAGAGTTTTATAATGGTTGTGTTGCAAACTTGTCAGCAAGTAAAATTTCTAACAAAGAAGTGCACCAAACTAAGTTTTTTCAGAATAATACATATTGCTCCATAGATTACATAGAACAGTTGCTTAAAGTGCAGAGCAATACGGGTGTAGATGATGATGGATGCGAAGAATGGGGAGTGAAAACTACCTATCGTCAAACAAAAGATAGCGATGGTTATATTAGTATGCTTCAAAAAGAAATAAATTCGTTTTGCAATTGTATTGCAAATAACATAGAGCCTATTGCTGGGATTTCGCAATATTTGCAACTTCAGTCAGTGACTGACAAAATAAAAGAACAATTAGAACGAAATTTCATAACCAACGCATAAAATTTTTTCTACCATTGGTAGGACTGTTTTTGCTATGCTTCGGCTTTAGCGGGTGCGACAAGGAAGAGCCTATTCCTGCCTACATACACATTTCTAGTGTTATTTTTAATACCAATGAAGATGGGAGCGAGGGCTCAAATGCACATGATATATTAGACGCATGGGTGTATGTGAATAATAAGTTAATAGGTGCTTTTGAGCTACCTGCGACTATTCCTATACTATCTAGTGGTAAGCAACAGCTGACTATAGTCGCTGGGGTAAAAAACAATGGCTTCACAGCTCAGCGTATTCGCTATCCATTTTACAAAGCGTATGATATAGACATAGAACTAGTGCCAGGGAGTGTAGATACCGTAGTACCTTTGTTTACCTACTCCGAAAGCTTAAATTTTCAATGGTTAGAAGATTTTGAAGACCAAACTATATCTATGAAGAAAAGTGGCTCTGGTACTAATGTAGATACTATGAGCATCACAGGATTGCCGAACGATGTGTATGCATATGATGGGGTAGATAATAACTATAGCGGTAAGGTGGTTTTGGGGCAAGGATTTCAAAAATTTGAAAATAGCACTATCTCTAACTTTGATCTACCTAGAAAAGGGCAAGAGATATATCTTGAGATTAATTTTAAGTGCAATACGGAATTTGTGGTAGGTATTTACCCTATCAATGCTATCGTAGTAACAGGTGTTCCTATAGTCAATCTTTTTTCTACTGTAGATGAAGAGGGTATTATGCAATGGAAAAAAGCCTACGTCAGTCTAAAAGAGGATGTGAATAATCCAGGATTTAACGGATCAGACTTTAGAGTGTTTCTCAATGTTCAGACCAATACAGCTTCTGGTACACCATTGGTATTCTTTGATAACATAAAATTAGTTCACTTTTGAACAGAAATAAGCTAATAATAAAGTATTTACTCTTGGATTTCCTAGCTGCTATGATAGCTTGGGGGGTCTTTTTTATATTCAGGAAATGCTTTGTTGAAGGAGGTTTTAATCCGTACTATCTCAGATACGTGTGGTCAGATAGCAAATTGTATTTAGGCTTATTTTTAATACCTATGTCCTGGGTCGTGCTATACACACTCATCGGTATGTACCGAAGTGTGTATCGTAAGAGTAGGCTCAAAGAATTGATACTTGTGCTCACCACTAGCATAGCAGGTGTGATTATTATCTTTTTTGTATTGATATTAGATGATGAAGTAACAGAGTATAGAAGCTACTACGAGAGTTTATCTGTATTGTTTCTTCTCCATTTTGTGCCTACCGCTCTGTTTCGTGTCATCCTTTCTTCTCGCATAGCACACAAGATAAAACACCGAAAAATGGGTTTTAGAACCTTGTTAGTTGGTTCGGGCCCTAGAGCCAATAGCATATTCATGGAGCTTTCTACAGCCAGAAAATCTGAAGGCCACTTCTTCCAAGGTTTTGTAAATATCAATGGCGAAAAAAGTGCCATCACTTCTTTAGATAAATTAGGTAGTAAAGAGGATATAGTGTTTGTAATAGCAGACAGACAAATAGAAGAAGTAATTATCGCTACAGAAGAGTATCAAAAGAAGGATATAGCCTCTATTATTTCTGCTTTAGACGGAGAGTCGGTCGTTATAAAAGTTATCCCTGACTTATATCAACACTTGGCTGGTATGGTGAAAATGGGTAATGTGTTTGGTGCGGTACTTATAGAAATAGAGACTAATGTATTGCCGCCTTGGCACAAATTTTTAAAACGAGCCTTTGATATTATAACTTCGATACTAGTACTGATAGTCGGATTACCTTTTTATATACTCATAGGTGTATTAGTAAAAATGGGTTCTAAAGGTCGAATATTCTACACTCAAGAGAGAAGAGGCCTAGGTGGAAGACCATTTGATATTATTAAATTTAGAAGTATGAAGATGGATGCAGAAGCTACCGGACCACAGCTGAGTAGTGAAGAAGATCCTCGTATTACTAAGATGGGTAAGTTTCTACGAAAGACTCGAATAGATGAGTTTCCTCAGTTTTGGAATGTACTAGTAGGGGATATGAGTCTAGTAGGTCCTCGGCCCGAGCGTCAGTTTTTTATAGATCAAATAATACAGAAAGCACCACACTATAAGCGACTACAAAAGATAAAACCAGGTATTACGTCTTGGGGTCAGGTGAAATACGGCTATGCCGAAAACGTAGATGAAATGGTAGAGCGTCTACAATACGATTTACTATATCTTGAGAATATCTCACTGGTTTTGGACCTAAAGATTCTTATCTATACTGTGCTTATAGTAGTGCAGGGAAGAGGGAAATAAACGTTCATATTTTGCTAATTAGTCGTTAGTGGCAGATTGTCGCTAGTATGAAAGGGACTAACCAATAGTAATATTATGGATCCTCTCTATTGGTTAGTCTCAATTCTTCAGTAGGGCTATTCTACTGTATTCCTAGGGTTTTATTAGCTTGTAGCTACCAGCTTGTTTTTTTGAATTAACTCACTAATAGCATCCCAAAGCAATATCCTTTTCTCTAGAGATTGTCTAGCAATAGATAGTGCTTCATCCCATTTCTGGTCATCCTCTTGGCATAGTTCAGAGATCATCTTAAGCGATAGAGGGCCGTGCTCATCGCCATCTAAATCAATATGACGCTGTAGATAGTATCTTAGCTTATTATAGGATGTATTTTCTGAATCTGAATTTTTTAGTATTTCGATAAACATATCTGGAATTACATCCTCTCTCCCAAATGTAAAGGCTGAAGCAACTAAGTGCGGTTTATTGGTATCGATAACTGAAAATGAAAATTTCACAAAGTCTGCGACTCTTTTCTCAATACTGAGTTCATCAAAAGACAGATCTATGGACTTGCCAGATTTTAAGTTAAGAATAAAAGTGTTGATATCAGTTGTGTCAGCATCTACTTGATGCATTGCGTCTAAGTACATTTCAAAATGACTTTTAGGTTCTTCTAGTTCATTAAGATCACTTTCTTCCCCGTGTACTATTTCATTTATAAACCTAGCTAGAGTAGGGTTAGCTGATGGAGTCCAGGGTATTTGAACGTTTGTCAGTGTTGTTTGAAGGCTTTTGAGTAGCGACATAAAATCCCAAACTGCAAATACATGATTTTCCATAAAGATTTTGATATCTTCTATGCTTTTTAAGTTTTCATAGAGTTTATGCTTTTGTAATCGGATTCGTAAATCAAAAATTTCACTTTCTAAGTATTGTATTCTGTTCATCTTTCTTTTGACCTTGTATGAAATGCTAATTGCGTGATTCTTGTAGTTTATTCTGTATCAATCCCTCTTATCAGATACCTATAATTTACTTCTCATACGTGCCGTGTGATTTAGTATTTTAATAATATTTCGTCAAAGATAAGCCTTGAAAAATTTAACGATTAGGAATGATATTTTGTTTACATTTTTCTCGTAAATATCTCAGGCTTTCTAATTGTATACTTGGTTAGAGAAGCTACTTTGGCTTAGCCCTCAGTGGGCGAGGTAGATTCTATAAGACCAAGATATATCTACTGGGTTTAAGAAATGGATACGTTTTATTTATGGTTTTCTATAAACGCAGTAATCTCTTTATAATGCTTATTCCAAGGATAGATGTACTGGCTCATCATGGGTACGTGCTTTTTAGTTAGATAATTTATCTCTGCGGTGGGTTGATACTTTTTCAGTTCTTCTACAAAGTCTTTATTTTGAGAAATGATAGAAGGATATGTTTTGGTGCCTACATAGATTAATATCGGCTGTACTTTTTCAGATAAAAAATAAATAGGAGATGCATCTTTCCAGTTAGTTGAGTCTAGGGTCCAAGTAACATCATAGTTATGATTTTTGGTCGGAGGATATTCTTTCAAATAGGAATCCATATTTAATGCTGCTGCATCATTCAGAATTATACCTTTTATCATTTCCGTAGTTTCGAGATACTTAGGATTAGTGCCCACCAATGCTATTAAGTGTCCACCTGCCGAGTGCCCCATTAGAAATATCTGATCAGGATTCCCATTATATTTTGCTACACTATCGTGAGTCCATTGTATGGCTGCTGCCACCTCCTGTGCCATCGTATGGTAAGTGCCATTAGGGCTTAGCGTGTAATTTGGGATTACGGTAGTTATCCCTTTTTTAGCCAAACCACGACCTAGAAATCCATACATATCTTTGTTCCCTTCTTCCCAATAACCTCCGTGAATGAAAATAACCACAGCATTATTTTCTGATTTCTTAGGTTGGTAGATATCTAATTGTGGCGAAGATACTACTAGAGCTACAGAGCTTTTGAGATAAGAGATGTCACTTACTTTTTTAGAAGTACAACTGGCCACTAAAAATAGACAAATGAGGAGTGTTATGTTTTTCAGTAGTTTAAACATGATTGTACGTAAATTTATTATGTTTCAAAAGTACCTAAAAGGGTGTTCTTCAAGCAGCATTATCTGTTTTAGCAGGTATTTGAGCCATAGCTCGCTCTGCAATAGCGGTTATTGATAGGGATGGATTTACACCAGGGTTTGCAGAAATCATAGAACCATCAATAATATAAAGATTCTCATATCCGAAAATTGTATTGTCCTTATCAATCACGCCTTCCGAAGGATTTGCTCCCATTACAGCTCCACCCAAAATGTGTGCTGTGGATGGAATGCCTGCAATAGTTTCTAGTGCAAATGAAGTGCTCACCCCATTTACGGCTACACTATATTCTTTTATCAGTAGAACAGACTCAGGAATAAAAGGAGTCGGCTTTTTACCCGTGCTAACCGTAGAACTCATAGATCCGAAAATATTTCTCTTGAATCTCAGCGTGCTATCTAGAGTTTGCATAAAGAGGAGTACTACCGTTTGCTTTGCCCAGCTATTCATACAATAGATTTTGAAATAGTCGAAGGGTGATTTTATTAAAGAAACCAGGACCTTTCCTAATCTACTAAAAATAGTCTTGCCTGTAACATACGG
>JBDNFQ010000275.1:0-5787 GCA_041689715.1 Bacteroidia bacterium | reverse complement strand
GAAGTTGAAAAAGAAATTTGGAGTTGCTGAATTAGAGCTTTGTATGGAGAATACAGGACTTTATAATTGGCCTTTATACTCCGTATGTGAAGAGCTAAGTATTACAGCCTACGTTATTAACCCGCTGCATTTAAAACGTTCTATGGGACTAGTAAGAGGCAAAAATGATAAGATAGATGCAGAACGTATTGCTTTACATGCTAGGCGATTTTACGACACATTAACACCCTATAAACTGCTTAGCTAAACCCTACGCCACGGAAAGTACTCCTTTTGGTCCAGACCCTTTGGTAATGAAGGTACATGGCAAAATATTTTGCTTTTTCAGTATTTCAAATTTTGAATCTATGAACTTAAAATGTGACCCAGAAAATGCCGAAGAAATGCGTGCCAACTACATCGCCATAGAACCTGGATACCATATGAATAAGAAACATTGGAATACGGTTAAGTTTCACCAAGATGCTAGTGATGATTTTATACTAAAAATGGTAGATGAAAGCTATAATCTAGTAGTAAGCTCATTACCAAAAAAACTAAGAGAAACGATTATAAAATAGTGCAAAAAGCAGAGCTAGATTTAGAACTAGCTGGCCAGCACTTTACACTCTTACCAGAGATAGAAGTGTACTATAAATAGCAAACCTCTTTGAAACCTTCGACACCCTCCTGATGCGGGAAGTAATCCACTGAGGCGAATTACTTCCACCACGGCGGACATGTCCACCACGGCGGACATACAGGCTGACAAGGCTCATGAGACATGAATCGGAGGCGATTGTCAGGGTGTCTATCCGATGTGGAAAAAGTGATTCCGTCTTTAGTAGATTTGGCTCAGCAAAAGTCACCTATTTTATATTTGAAAAGTGAATGCATGCCTCAATTGGTTTTGAATAGTTAGTAATAGCTTATCTCAATAAAAACACTAGCTCCTTTTCGTTTATTACGGTACTATCTTTAAGAGTTAATTGAATGACAAATAGATAAAAACCCATTTGGTAATTGCGACCATCGAACGGCTGATTCACTTCACTTTCTACTAACTTCTCCCCCCATCTGTTATATACGGAGTAACTATAATTTAAAATCCCATTACCTTGCGGTGACCAAGTATCATTTAGTCCATCACCATTTGGAGTGAAACCGTTAGGTAAAAAATATGTTGTTAAGCAGTTTTCACTTGCTTGTAGATTAAAGTCTAAAACACAATTGTCCTCCGATATTATCTGAAGGATATTACTCGTCTCTCGGGTAGCAAAAGGAGTACGCTCAGTCGTTCCATTCCATAAGTAAGCAAAATCATCAGGCTCTATGGTAAAATGTATTTCCTCTGCAGGTAAGCAGCCAGAATCCACTTGTTCTACTGTTATTTCGGGCCATATATGATTAAGCACCTCAAATGTATCATTGATAGTACAGCCCTCTTTGGTATAGGAGATGTAATATGTCCCATCACCCTTTACCGATGCAACTACTCCAGACAGAATCTTGTACAGTGTATATGAATCGAAATTGCCACTAGGTGAAAGTTTCATTTCTATCTCAGGACACTTAGTAGTATCAGCCATAGGAGTATAGACTATCGACTTGCTATAGAGGTAAACCGAATCTACAACTACCCCGTGCCAGGTATTCGCACTCACGCTATACCAGCCTTCCTGAGTAGCGAGGATACTCTTAGACTTATCACCAGTGCTCCACTGCATGCTATCTGCTCCCAGAGCCTTAGCAGAGAGTACTATTCCTGCTTCACCACAGTATAGGGTGTCTTTATCTTTAAATATCTTGATCCCGGGCAGCTTGTAGCTCCCTACTACCTTGCTAAATGCATCTCCCTGAAAACCCGTAGGATTACCATCTCTGATCCACTCTAGTCTAAGAGAGTCTCCAGCGGTATGTAGCTTAGACATCCCTCCTTCGTCCACATAATTTATCAAATATACATTGCCATCTGGCATTAGCTGGAGATCATAAAAGGCTCCGCCTAGTGTTCTTAGATTTACAGAAGTGGTTTTACAATTATACTTATTGGAAATATCCTCACGGTCAAAACAATTCTCATAGTACAAGAAAGCATTTTTATTAACTAAATAATACTCTGGATCTGCACTGGACAAATCATAACTGGCCAAAGCACTGAAATAATATTCTTTACGTGCCCATTCAGCCTCATTTAGTTGATTGCAAGTCTGCCGAGGGTCATTTAGATGATATATCCATTTTTTTGTAAAAGTATCTGCGATAATTCGGGAAACACAGCTGTATAATAAGACCAGTTTATTATCACCCGTAATCTCAAAAGTAAGGGCATTCGCTCCATAACTACCCTCAACATGATTTTCTCCGCCAGGTATATTCTCATAAGAAAAACCAGCAGCTATTCTATCTTCACCAATCTTACTCCAACTCCCACCATTTTCCTGTAAATTTCCATTCTCAAAAAAAGATTGCCCATGCACTAGCGTCCCATTTTCATTGTCAAACTGGTAAATATCGGTGTAATGCAAATCTGCAAACACGAAATACTTCCCATCAGGGGAAAACTTCGCCTGACACGTGTACACTATTCTATGAATAGTATCTCCGATAGAATAGAAACGTTCAAATTGATCTCGTTTTTCTCTGCCTTGATAAGCGTGAAAATAGGTAGGATAGGAAGTACCCATATCAAAGCTTCCATCTCCTCCCAACCGAGCTATACGATAGTAATGAGGTGCTTCTGGTCGCACAGATGGTAGGTCGCTTAGTGTCTTAGTATCTTGTAGTAGTGCTATCCAGTAGTCTCGTCCATTGGCATGCTGCACTGCTTCTATAAACGGGGCAAATGGCACCTCATACACTACCGAGTCATATATGGCAGTGTAAATATCTTTAGGCGTGGTATGCAGGTAGTATATACGCAGATAGGTCTGCTTATACTCCGTATATCTCCAGATTGGACTGTAGTGATAGCCAGAATCTACTACATCTACGACTACCAGTGCGTAGCACGTGTCTAGTTTGAAGAGTAAGCACTCATTTGGTTTATCATACGCCACTCCTAGATCTACACTCTCATTTTGAGCATTGTACAGTCGCATACCATTGCTATAGTAGAGCAGATTGCCCGTACTATCGCTTATGCTACTGGTATGATAAAAAAAGGGGTCAGTAGCTAGGCTAGTTTCCTGCGTATAGGAGTTCCCGTCCCAGTGCAGCCTATTGGCGTAATTGGCTAGTCTACTGGCACCCTCCAGTTGGGCCATAGCAAAAAACCCAACCCCGCAGAATAGCAGGGTTAGGATTATTTGTTTTGGTATGTAGTTCAATCGAATTTTCAATCGAGGTATAATTTATGTGTTTCTATGCGTCCATTGTTTGATATTATCCTTAGATAATAGATACCCGTAGATACATCGAAGTTATGCAAGGTAGTCATTTCTTCAGCTATATCTGCAATAAGCTCTATATTTCTACCATTCACATCCAGTAGTAGTACCTTCACTATGGCTATTTTATCTTCTTTTGTATCGTCAGTAGAAGCTATTGTGATTTCATTCAATCCTATGGTTACATGGTGTTGATTTTCCTCAGCGATTCTTGGTTTGTTTGATCCTATACTAAACGGAGAATTTCCACCTGTGATCACTACATTAGGAGTTATGATAGGCAGCTCTACATTATTAGGTATTGGAGATCCTATACCTGGGATACCAGTTCTTCCCTTGCCCTTATTTGGACCACTCACGCATGGTACCGATACGCACTTATTCTTACCCGAAGACAAGTGATCTGTGGTTTCCTCTACCGAACCACCAAGAAACTTAATAGCTTCATTGCCTTGATCATCCCAAAAATAAACATTCGTTTCATAGATGCTAGGTATATCAACCACAATTGAACTTGGGTCAATGTTCGTATTTATATCCGTAGTAGATAGCTGAGCAACCTGTTTGTAGATTGCATTACACAGTTTTTCACCCGTCATAGGACAGTTGTAATAGTAATCGTTACAATGAGGTACCCCTGTACTATTATTCCCATATGAAATACCCACTACTCTCTGTGTACTGTAATCATACCAGCCTCTGAGATCCAATCCATCACGGAATTCATACCTAGTATCTACAAGGTTATCTATAACACTGAGACCTGGTATATTGAATAAAAACTCATGTGCCTTATCGCAATCACATATGTCAATATCCCTTTTGGTCGCACCACATGGAGGAGGAGGACAAGCTTCTTCACAAGGTGCTACGGGAGCACTTATGCCTGTACCTGGACCAGTACTAGATCCACCGGGTCCTCCAGCACCTGCATATCCACCATTTGTTCTGGTATAGCTATTCACATAATTACCTACTCCTGTATTGGTTAGCACCCAGATGGTGCCTGCGTTTCCACCATTGGCTCCGTCACCACCTTCGCCCCCAGCTCCACTGATACCATTACCACCATAACCTGCAGTACCTTCCATCAATGTACAAGACCCAGTACTACCGGATCCCCCATTACCACCTTTGCCTCCTGCACCACCATATTTCCCATTTTTTCCATTTCCTCCTTCAGCTAAATATATAGGATAGTTGAGTGCTGTAGTAGGATACATAATATAACCTGCCTTGATATATATACTACCACCACCAGCAGCACCTGCACCTGCGTCACCACCAGCATCAGAATTCCCTCCTGGATTTCCAGGTGTCCACCCAGTACCTGCACCTCCTCCAGCTCCACTATGCGATCCTCCATCGCCTCCTTCACCACTACCATATCCAGAAACAAAGTAGCCTGCATCTCCTATCTTGAAAAGGAAAGGGCCCGAGGGTGAAGTAAAACTTGAAGAACCATATGCATCTCCCGGAAGTCCGCTACTAGAGCTTCCTGCAGTTCCTACACACGTAGCACACGCTGGATCCCCTGAAGCACCCGCTGGGCCTCGGTTTAAGGCTGTATAACCTGGTGCAACACAATGCAATATTCCATCTCTTCCAGGATTACCTCCGCCGCCACCGTAGGTGGTGCTGCCTGTACCTCCGCTACCTCCAGTAGCAAAGGTCACTCCACCTGGGATATAGCCCTTACCTGTGGTATTTATCCTTCCACCGGTTACTGTCATTGTTCCACTTACGGTAAAAGCTAAGATACCTCCTTTATCTCCATCCCATGCTGGGCAAGTGAGGTTTCCTCCTGCTAAAGTGAAAGACGTATACTGGGGTACCAGTAGTACTTGAACCTTGGAACCTGCAGTAAAGTCGTAGGTGTGAGTCAGCGTACCACCAGCCACTACCAAAGTGGTTCCTGTCAAACTTGCGAAATCGAAACTCTCGTGTGTCCCCACAGTACCTCCTACCATTTGAATAATCAGTGCCTTATAGTCAGCTGAACCCGCCGTCGGGTCAAATTTAGCTCCAGTTCCAACTGTAGTTCCAGAGAGCTGTACTACTCCTCCTGAGACACTAGAGACGGCAGAATATGCAGATTCAGCAAAGAATATGTCTGTGGCCATACTTACTCCTGTGCCCAAAGACTCAGTCCCGTTTACACCATTACCATAGCCAGTAAGCTGCCCGTAGCTAGTACCACTTAGTATAAGTAGTGTTAAGACGATGGAACTTTTAAATAGACTGGCAAAATGTTGTGTGTTTGTGTGTCCACCTTGGCGGATACAAGTCGAGTTCACCTCTCTTTTAAGTTGATTTTTGTTTGTCATTGTTTTGACTTTTTTTTTAATTTAATACTCATTAAAAATCGTAAAAATCATTCGCCTCGGTCAATTGGCCATTATGCGTTAAATGCTTTTGG
>JBDNFQ010000274.1:0-3708 GCA_041689715.1 Bacteroidia bacterium | reverse complement strand
TAATTATAATTTTATATACGTCTTCAACTACGTGATAGTTTGTAACAACTGTACCGTAGTTGTCGACAAAAAAACCGCTACCATGGCCAATAAAGGTGCCGCTTGAGTTGTAAGTAAGAACGGTGACCACACCTTTCTCTAATTGGTTAAAATTCGGACGATCTTGTGCCGACAACCCTAGAAAGCAAATGAATAAAATGCCTAATCCTAAAAAACGTTTAGATAATTCTGTGAGCTGGTTCATACTTACAACAATAATACTGGATATTTAATTAAAAATTTCGAGCACATCCCAACTTGCTAGGCAAACTAGATGAGGCTGCTCTCAAGTCAAAAATAAACAAATCACAACAAAAACATTAAAGAGGACGACTATTACGAAGCAGTGAAACTGTACTATTGGATGTTCGATATATCGAACATCCTTTAACATCGGGCATTTCAGTTACTTTTAAATTGTCTTTTCATATTGAAAATTTATAAATACATTCTAGAATGAAATTAATGATTTGAATAAGGATGATAGCGACTACCACTACTCCTTCCGAAGTACCAACTCGTTTTCTAATTCTTCTAGAGACTTCCCTTTGGTCTCTGGCAGTATTTTCAAGAGTATGAAAAACCCGACCAATGCCACCAGCCCAAACAAGAAAAAAGTGAATGCATTTCCTAAATGAGATAGCTCCCAAGGAAAGTCCTCCTGCTCCAGCGAATAAGTCTATGAAATACGAGGCGTAAATTTCGTATAAGCAATATTCTTAATCAAGGTAATATTATACGGATTAAGTCATCAAACACCGGAACTATTCTGATTCTGTATCACCAATTTTGTTGTTATAAATTCCTGCCTGCGGCAAGGCAGGCTTGGCATAGCGGAGTGTATCCTGAGCTATGTTGAAGGGGCTATGACTTTCCTCCAGAGACGGACAGGCTACATTTATGCCTAAAAATTGATGCACATTTCTCAAAATACTCTCACGGTCTTTAATCACTCAGTCCGTATTACTGGTGCAGAAAGTAAACACCAGATAGCCTTTAGTAGGTTGAGCAAGTTAATAGGACAGAATCATCGGAGCTCACTTAATAATTAGATGCTGTTTCAAATTAATTAGGAATTAATAACAATCCTTCATCCGGTTCCTTAAATGAATTATTAGCTTCAAGTTTGCTTTTCATTGAGACATAATCATCTCCAAAAAACTTAGAACTAAATAGATATGCTCTCATAAGTGTATCAACAAATACATTTGGTCTATCTTTCTTTGTAAGCAGTTTGATTGAACCCATATAATCATCTCTATAGACCGATGGAACAATTATCTTAGACATCCCAAATTTTGTCAACTCCGAATTCATCATGATTCTAGCTAATCTACCATTACCATCAAGAAAAGGATGAACCTCGCTGATTATAAACATCATATACGCAGCCCTAGCAAAGGGGTTTTGCAGTTGCTTATAGTATTCAAAGCCTTTGCCTAAAGTGCCTACAACTAAATCTGGGGCAACAAATGTTGTGCTTCCTGCATAATTTATTCTATCTTTAAATTCCCCTGGATTCATGTCTAATCTAGACTTTAGAATTATGGCATGTCTATGTTTCAAAAGTTCAATAAAATGATTTTCGTCTTTAGGTACAATGGACAAATTCTCACGGTTGCTTACAACCTCATAAGTTCCAAGAATATCATGAGAGTCATTTTGTTTTAATGGCATTGGTTCTCCAGTGTCAATAATTTCCTTTGCATCATCTACATGAAATTTGGTTCCCTCTATGTAGTTTGAAAAATAACTTTCAAAAAAGGCAAAGTTTGAGTACGCCAACCCTGTTTCGTTCTTATCTTGGTAATTTACAAAATCATTTGAAAATAGGTATCTGAATAAAACTCCAAATCGGTCATATCGTTCAGAATCAAATGGCTTTCCTTTAGAACGAGATATTGCAAGTGGACTTTTTAGTATATCTGATGTATGAGTTGTTAATAAAGCACTAATTATATCACTGAGCAACTTGTACTCCAACTTCATATCTAAGTCCTTGGCAATTTTTTTAGCATCATCCCTTAATTGATTTAGACCATCTTCTCCTTCTACTTGAAGCTTTTTCTCCAATTTTTCCTCAATGATTTCTATGGGTAGTGTCTTTGGAGTTCCGCCCTTAGAAGAGGTTCGTTGCAGATTTTCAAGATATTTCCTTGGCTCGCTTGAAACACGTAACCCCC
Organism: Bacteroidia bacterium; assembly: GCA_041689715.1. Taxonomy (GTDB): domain Bacteria; phylum Bacteroidota; class Bacteroidia; order NS11-12g; family UBA9320; genus UBA9320. The sequence goes on along the minus strand of JBDNFQ010000274.1, from coordinate 1,486 downwards.
CTACAAATGGAGTATCCCTTGCATGTGGCTCCGGTCCTCCCATCAGCTTCACTTTAACTCCGGAAAGATCTACTGTTCGTGTATGTTTGTACGTTACAAAGATTTCTCCCAATTCCGTGGGTTTAAACTCGAAGGCAGATCTATGACTTAACAAGCTGCCAGGAAATAGCGTGCCTATTATTTCTAATATGTTTCTTTTAATGATTACATCATTGCTGTCGTTGAAATTAGAAGTATATATTTTGTTCACCACCTTTCTAAGTCGTCCTTCGCTCATGAACTTCATAATTTCATACCGCCCTTTGGAATCTGAAGTACCATATATTATCTCACGAAGTGGTGGCTTTTTTGAGTTTGGTCCGTTCTCCATCTTTTACATTTTTTAATACTTTCTTTAATTTATTAACAGTCTATTGTGGCATTCACTAGCAAAAGTATCTCATTTTATTATAATCATTCTTATTTTGTTATAATCATTCTTATTTTATTATGATTTTTATTAATTACCTATATATATTAATATATTACACTAATGATTCTCATAATACTACAATAAAGAGTGAAGGGCTAGAATGACGAACACTCAAAGGTTATGCTTTTACACATTATTGTACGTCCAAAGGACGCCAGAAATACATTCAACCTGACAACACGTTGGTTTTGTATTGGTTGTAAATAAGGTGTGCTTTCTGGTATAGAAAGTAAACAGCGTATTCTTATCTTTCGCCATGAAAGCCGTGAAATGAAACCCATTAATATTCAGCCTGGAACTTATCTTGGATATTGGAGCACAAATGATGTTAGTTCGTCAACAACGCCTGTACTCTTGATTATCTCCAAAGACTACTCAATTAACCTTTACGTTTATGGCAGTCCAATACATCAAGACAATGAAGAGCTTTTCATTGAAGTCGTTTATGGAATAATTACTGACCACACCAACAACAACGACTACTCTGTCAAGTTGTTCGACCTATACAGGATTGGCATATCTCTTGGTCCATCACTAAAAAAATGCTCTCTATCAGCTCGGACTCATCACAGGGGAAGTGACGAACGATGAGGTGCTAGATAGTATATTTACGCGGTTTTGTATTGGAAAGTAGTTACCTTTCTTTTATTTGCTAACTGCCTACTATTGTTAGCTTTACAAGTGTTGTTTCTTCTCTTGTTTGTTGCCTAATTGCACTTTATTACTTATATTTGTTGCCCATTTGTTGCTCTAACAACAAATTTGTTGCCCAAAGGCACAAATTAAAAGGTGTTGGAGAAATGATGCACCAATCCGCACCAACAAGCAACATCAGGCACTAATAAGCACCAAATGAGTAGTAATATTAAAATACCGAAATTCTGTCAATATTGTGGTCAGGCATTTGTTGCCCAAACCACAACTACACGGTATTGCTCAAAAACTTGTAATTCCCGACACTACAAGCAAATCAAGAGAGAGGAAAAAATACAGACTACCCTAAAGGAGCAAATC
>JBDNFQ010000273.1:0-2718 GCA_041689715.1 Bacteroidia bacterium | reverse complement strand
TTTACTTTTCTCTTTATCGTCAGAGATCTTATCGTTATCTGCTTGGGCTAGTGCTTGGGTATATTCTTCTAGTTTGTTTTGGATATAGGCTATGTGTCGGTCTATCTTCTTTTGGTTGTAGTTGTTTTTCTTGGAGTTTTGGGCTCGTAGCTCTTTTATGCGAGATTCTTGTACATCGTATTTATTACCCAAGATCTCATTTTGTAATTTTCCTTCTATATCTACTTCTTTTATGGAATCTACCAAGCCTATATACTCCTTATATTTCTCTAGTGCTTTCTTATATTCACCAGAACGTTCATATGCTTCAGACAGACTTTCTACTGCTTTTATGTGCTCTATTTTATTAGGTTGGTTTTGCGTTAGTTGTGCACTTCGTTGGAAATAGGGTACTGCTTTATTCGCGTCAGTATACATAAAGGAGCGACCCAAGTTATAGTTAGCTGTGTTTTCCAGAGCTAGGTTATTCGTGATAATAGCCGTATCAAGTGCCAACTTTTGTGTGGTAAAGTTTTGAGCTACCAGATTATTCTTGTCATACACACTCCAAGCGTAGCTTAAAGACGTAGAGGCAATACTATCATTCCTGGCATCATTAGATAGTTTTAGTGCTAGGTTAATGTTGTCTACCCCTTTTTGTGTCTTATTATCTGCTATATACAAGTTGCCCAGCTCTAAATAGATGTCTATTTTTTGCTTTGGGTCTAGCTTTCTATTGTTCTGTAGCTCATTTTCTAGATCGTTTATGGCTTCTTTGGTTTTGCCTTCTTCGCCCTTTATTTTAGAGTTTTTTAGTCTGTAGTCTGTTTTCCGAGAAGAGGAATTTGAGGTTTTTTCTACTTTGTCATAGTAGCTACTAGCTATGTCTTTCTTGTTTAGCTTGTTATAGCTTTCTGCTAAGTATTTGAGTGTGTACTCCTCATTTTTAGGGTCTGTTACTACCTTGTGTATCTCTTGTGCTTTGGTAAAGTAGGTGATAGCCTTGCCATAGTCTCCAGCGTTATAATACAGTGTGCCTAGTGTGTTATAGGTCTGAGCTTCAGATTTTTTGTCCTTCGTACTTAGACTTAGTTCCAGTGCTTCACTTGCTAGCTTATATGCATTTGTAGGATTCTTTAGAACCTGCTGATTTGCTTGGTTTAGTATAGATGCAGCAGTAGGAGTCGTAATGCTTTGTTTAGTCTGAGCATGGGCTACGGAGCAAGCCGCTAGTGCAGCTAGAGTATACATGTATATGTACTTATTAAGTCTCAATCGTATACGAATATACTACTTCATACATCTTCAAGTTCCTAAAAATGGCAAGGTATAGCCATGTATTTACAGGTTTGTTTAGATATGGGACACTTTCATACATTCTCTATGCTGGTTCACATACTTTAGCCGTATAGCAGTTTCTATGCGAGCAACTTTGTAATCAAATAAAGAGAGAAAATGAAAAAGATAATCTTGTCAAGTCTAATGTGTCTCACCGCTTTTGGTGCAGTAGCACAATTGAAAATGGGTAACTGGGCGTATAGCTCTGCTGCTCCTATAGTGCTACGTGCAGATAATATTAATGTGCCTGTAAACTATACCGAGAATAATGTAATCACCATCAAGGGAATGTTCAATGCTACTCCAGATTCGTATGTGGCCATCTTTAGTATATCCCAAGAGGGAATAGACGAGGCGGTAGCCAATGATTTGATCAATCAGAAAATAGAGGCAGTGCGTGCAGGACTTAGGGGCGTAAGTAGTAAGCTCAACTTGTACGTAGATATTATCTCTTTTGTGCCTATCTACGATCAAGTATTAGAGAAAAAAGTCTTTAGTAAAAATACATTTACAGAGACTCCCGTAGGTTTTGAGCTAAAGAAAAACATCATCATAGAATATGATAAGCTAGAGCAACTAGATAAGATTTTTTCGCTGTGTACTGCAAATGGTATCTACGACTATATACGCAGCGATGCGGTGGTTACAGATATGAGTGCTATTAAAGCGGAGCTTCGCCAAAGTGCAGATAGTATGGTCATGCTACAGCTATATAGATACGCCAAGCTAAGAGATATAGACCTAAAAGACTATAACAGAACATTAGCCGAAGGTTTTAATGTGGTATATCCCGGAGAGAAATATGCCAGCTATACTGCGTTCTCTTGTACCTCTTACTTTACTCAAAAATTTAATTTGAATAATGATGCAAGTAAAAAAGTCACAAGGCATTACTTACCCGTGATAGACAAGGAATTTGATTTTGTAGTAAATCCAACCATCACAGAACCTGCTATACAGGTGATGTATCAGATCCATTTAGCCCTTATAAAAGGGCCAGAGCCTAAGCCCATACAGGTGAAAAGTGACAAACCAGAAAAGGTGTTTTTCTTGATAAGTCCAGATGGGAATATAAAAAACCTAAATCTTTAAAATAACATAAAATCATGAAAAGAAAAGTATTGCAAATCACCGTTTTGTGCCTCCTATTTGTAGGGTGCACCCAAGCTCAATCTCCACACACAGCCTCGCCTCCGCTAGAAGCATCTATACTAAACGAACCGCCACAAGTGAGTGAAGCAGAAAAGCAAGAATATGAACTCGTATTTTGCTTAGATGCTACAGGCAGTATGAATGGACTCATAGCTACCGCAAAAGAAAAAATATGGGATATAGTCTCTGGTATATCACAAGCTCAAGATGTAAGCAAGGTCAAGCTAGGCTTAGTCTTTTATAGAGACA
>JBDNFQ010000272.1:0-3979 GCA_041689715.1 Bacteroidia bacterium | reverse complement strand
TTAAAATCAAAATTTTTGATTTAACTGTAATCACATTAATGTGAGAATCTGAGAAATTAAAACTCGTAAATTCCTCAGTGCACCAATCGGTCCTAGAACTGACTTTATCAAACTCACTTTTTAAAGGACTCTCTATTTTAAATAATTTTATTGAATCATTTTGAGAATAATATCTCGCAATATTATATTTCTCTTCACTGTTAGTCCAGAGAATCCCTTGGTACTCCCAATTACCGTCTAAGATTAATTGCTCATATAGAAATACAGAATCATCATTATACTTTAAAAAGAGATCGGAGACGATTAGGCTATCCCTAAACTCCTGTCGTTTTATGTTAAGATAGTTTATATAGAACGAATCAGGATTCATATGCTTTTCATTTAGGCTAAAATCGGCTGCTAAGCTATCTGTAACATGATCCCATTCTTTAATCGTCTGAAGTACAAACGACTCTTGATATTGAACAATAGGGTTAGAACAAAATGAAAGCAAAAGGAACGGTAAGCTAAATATTTTCATAATTTATTGATATCTTAATATGTTCTAACCTCTAAAATCTCAAAATCTAACTTCTAAAAGTTATCCTCCAAAAAACTACTTCAAACTCACAGTCACCACGCCATCTACTTTGGCTACTTCGGTGATTCCGTTTTTAGCTAGTCCCTTCAAAGCTTTGTCCCACTGCTTACCGCTCATTTCTATGCGGCTTTTGAGATCACCTATCTCTAGGGCTCCATCACGGGCAGCTAGTAGCTCTTGCACTGCTTTTTCTTGCTCGGAAAGTTCTACTACTACCGCTTTCTTCTCTGGACGCATCTGCGGAAAGAAGAGTACTTCTTGTATGCTGGCATTATTGGTGAGTAGCATCACGAGTCTATCTATCCCGATACCGATACCAGAGGTAGGCGGCATTCCGTACTCTAGTGCGGTGAGAAAATCTTCGTCTACGAACATCGCTTCATCATCACCACGCTCCATTAGTTTGGCTTGCTCCTCAAAACGCTCACGCTGGTCTATAGGATCATTTAACTCACTATAGCAATTTGCTATCTCTTTCCCATTTACGATTAGCTCAAAACGCTCTGTGAGCTCTGGATTGTCTCTGTGTTTTTTAGTAAGTGGAGACATACTGATAGGATAATCCATGATGAAGGTAGGCTGGATAAGTAGGTGCTCTACTTTCTCGCCAAAGATCTCATCTATGAGTTTACCGCTGCCCATATTTTCGTCTACATCTGCACCAAACTCCTTGGCAGTTTTACGAAGTTCTTCTTCGCTCATTTCGCTACAGTCTACTCCTGTATGTTTTTCTATAGCACCAAATATGGTGAGTCGCTCAAATGGTTTTCCGAAGTCGATGGTACTTTCTCCAAAAACTACTTCAGAAGTATTGTTCACATCTATAGCTATCTGACGAAGCATTTTCTCTGTCATATCCATCATCCACATGTAGTCTTTATATGCTACATATAGTTCCATCTGTGTAAACTCTGGATTATGGGTACGGTCCATTCCTTCGTTACGAAAGTCTTTGGCAAACTCAAAGACACCTTCAAAACCACCTACAATCAAACGTTTTAGATACAGTTCGTTGGCTATTCTAAGGTAAAGCGGAATATCTAAAGCATTGTGATGTGTGATAAACGGACGAGCTGCTGCACCACCTGGTATAGCTTGTAGTATTGGCGTTTCTACTTCCATATACCCTTTGGTATTTAGGAAGTTACGCATACTTGCTACTGCTTTGGTTCTTTTTATGAATGTCTCACGTACCTGTGGATTTACAATGAGGTCCACATAGCGTTTTCTATATCGCTGCTCTGGATCGGTAAATGCATCATATATTTTACCATCTACCTCTCTAGGCATAGGCAGTGGAGTAAGTGACTTACTGAGCACAGTCAGTTGCTTTACTTTTATAGATAATTCCCCGGTCTGTGTGCGAAATACATCTCCCACCACACCTATGATATCACCTAAATCAAGAAGTTTTTTAAATACTTCGAGATACATGGTTTTATCTTCACCAGTACAAAGTTCATCTCTGTTAAAATAGGCTTGTATGCTTCCTTGCTCGTCTTGTAACTCTGCAAAACTTGCTTTGCCCATAATACGACGACGCATCATACGTCCTGCAAAAGAGATGTTTTCAAATTTCTCTGGACTATCGTCAAACTGTTTACTTATTTCAACACTGCTAAAATCCTTTGCATATACGTCTGCAGGATACGGATTAATACCAAGAGCTCTCAGTTTGTCAAGGGCTTGTCTTCGTTGAATTTGTTGTTCGTTTAACTCCATTATTCTAAAAATGAGTGCAAATATAATTTTAGGATAGTCAGATTATTGTTATTTCATACAACTAATTGCACAACACAGCGGTCTTTTGTAGAGGAGTAAATGTATTTTTGTTATTCGATGCTGAAAAAAGGAGGGGTTTTGCTATTACTTATGTACACAACAATGTGTACTGCACAGCAGAATATTCATTCCGATGCCCCTATTCTAAAAACCCAATATGAATTTGTCCCAAACCAAGGGCAGTGGCATCCTCTTGCTTTGTACAAAGCAACTATTCCGTATGGAAATCTATATCTAGAAAGTGCAGGAATGGTGTATGATCTCGTACATCCAGATGACTATAATCGAATACAAGATTGGAAACATCTGCATAGTGCCACACAAAGTGACGAAGTACCCAGAAGACATGCCGTTCGAATGCGTTTTGAAGGGGTAGAATTTGCCCCACGTTCTGAAAGCAGAAACGTACAAAAGCATTATTACAACTATTATTTAGGGAATAAAAAATCGGATTGGGCCAGCAAAGTGCATCCTGCAGGAGAAGTGGTGTTTCATAATGTATATCCAAATATTGATTTTGAGATAAATGGATTGAAAACCCTGAAATATCAATGGATCATCACTAAGCCTACTCAAGAGAAAGTAAAGCTAATACGCACCGTTATAGAAGGAGCTGGCAACATAAGAATAGAAAACAATACCCTAGTCATAGAAACTACTGCTGGCACACTTACCGATAATGAGCCCTATGTATATCAGCAGATAAACGGAGAAATAATAGAATTAAATGCCCGTTACGTTTTCGTAGATTCTGTAGTGAGCTATGAGATTCTATCTCAGATAAATCCGGATTATCCTCTTGTCATAGACCCAGAGCTGATTTTCTCTACGTACTCAGGTTCTTACGGTGACAATTTTGGATATACTGCCACGTATGATAGCAAGGCCAACTTGTATGCTGGAGGCATAGTAGACGCTGTACAAGGAGCATACCCTGTCACTGCTGGAGCTTATGATGCCTCGTGGAATGGTGGAGTAGGCAGACAACCTGCAAGTTTGGCAAGTGATATTAGCATATCTAAATACGATAGTGCCGGGACCATGTTACTTTGGGCAACCTATCTTGGAGGAGGTGATGATGAATACCCTCACAGTTTGGTGGTAGATAGAAACAATGATTTATTAATCTACGGAACCTCTTATTCGGCAAATTACCCATACACCACGGGATGTTATGACTCCACTCACGCAGGCGGTACAGATATTATAGTCTCTAAGCTAAGCGAAGATGGCACGAGCCTGTTAGGCTCTACATTCGTAGGAGGGGAAAAAAATGATGGATTAAATCAAAATGCACTTTTAAAACACAACTATTCAGATGACTATAGAGGCGATATCATAGCAGATGACGATGGCAATATATTTATTGCATCTGTTACCTTATCAGATGACATGCCGCTTATAAAGGCTAGTCAGGTTTCGAAAAGTCTAGCATATGATGGCTATCTATTTTCTTTATCTGGAGATTGCAAAACAATGCGGTGGGGAACCTACTTAGGGGGCGACGGTAGTGATGCTCTATACAGTATCAAACTAGATCCATTCAATACAATATACGTGGGCGGTGGCACGTCTAGTACAGATTTATTCACTACGGATAGTGTGCTCAGTTCTAGC
>JBDNFQ010000271.1:0-8456 GCA_041689715.1 Bacteroidia bacterium | reverse complement strand
GGACAAGCAGAAGGTTTTTCTTCGGCAGCTATCAGAGATTTTACTGCTATAGCTGGAGAAAATGGAATCGTAAGAGGCGATTTATTTCAAACTACAAGAACTGAGGACTACTTGATGGCTTACGTATGTGGAGCTGGATCTTATGTATCTTGCAGCGGAGTAGGCACTACAGATAGCTTTACTGTGAATAGTGCAGCAGTGTTCAATCATATTTTTGGCAGTTTCTTTGGCGATTTTGATATACAAAATAACTTTATGCGAGCTAGTTTAGCTACAGACAAACTAGGCCTTACTTGCATATGGAGTGGCAGACCAAAATGGGTAACCCATACACTTGCCCTTGGAGAAAATTATGCAAATGCTACACTTAGATCCCAAAACAACTGGTTCGATTACGATGGCAGCTACTACCAAAACGGAGCTCATATGGCACTGCTTGGTGACCCAAGTCTAAGACATGACATGCTATACCCTCCTAGCAATTTAGCACTTGCAGCCAATGTGGCAAATGACGCTGTAGACGTATCTTGGACTGCCACTACAGAAATAGATATAGCGGGATATCACGTTTACAGAAGTCACAAACCAAGCGGAGGATACGTTTTATTAAATACCGTACCTGTGAGTAATACTACCTATAAGGATAATAGTCCATACAACGGAACCAATCACTATATGGTGCGAGCTGCAAAAGAAACTACCACAGGAAGTGGGAGCTATATGAATTTGAGCCTAGGAGTATCAGAAGAAATAAATGGACTAGAGGGTGTTAAAGCTGATGTGAACCAAGCTACATTGAGCAATATAAGAGTATATCCTACTTTGGTAGAAAATTTTGTAATACTAGAAAAGGACAATAACTCAGCTTCTAGCTACCGTATTCAAAACAACATAGGAGCTGTACTAGCAACGGGCAATACCTCAGGACATATTTCGAAGCTAGATTTAAGTGCTTTGCCAAGCGGCATGTACTTTCTGACTATAGAAGGCAAAACATACAAATTAATAAAGCACTAAGGTGTAAAAAAGTTCCTATTTTGCAACTGATAGTAGGCTCGCTCTACAGGAGGATTGCACTTCTTATTGAGATACTTTTTTTGAATTATATCATAGTATTGTGTGCAGTCATTTGCCACATATGCCACACCTATGTGATACGAATAGAAGGCATATCCAGCAGGCGTATAAAGAGTAGGCTGCGAAAACGGATTAGAACCCAAAGTAAATTGAGTGATAGTAGCTGGTATATGTGCCTGACTTACCACGGTATGAATTATAGTATCTTTTCTTACCACCCCGCCGGTAAGAACTAGAGGAATTTTAAAATTAGCAGTATCGTATATGGGAGCATTATCTGGCCGTATAGTGCCGTGGTCTGCTGTTATTATCACCAATGTGTTTTTCCATTTTGGTGAGGCTTTCAATTTACGAATGAGGACTCCCAAGCAGCTATCTGTATAGGATACGCTATTTAGATATGGATTCTTTTTGGTTTTATAGTTGGGTACATCAAAGGGCTCGTGACTACTCAGCGAAAACAACATTTTAAACTGCGGTTTGGGTTCCGCTAGAAAATCATCTGCAAAAACTCGAAAAACATCTTCGTCATGAACGCCCCAAGCATTAGTATGTATACTCGTAAAATTTTGCTGTGATTTTACAACGTCCGCATCTTTAAAAAGTACTTTAATATTGGCAAATTCTAAGTTTCCTCCATAGTAAAAACCTGTGGCATAGTCCTCTGATAATGTGCTGAATATATTAGGTTTATTGGCTAATATATCTGGGAAATTAGTCAGTGTTTGCCTAGCACCGCTAGCTATGCCTGTGGTAAGTGCTAGCAGCCCTTTATCTGACCTAAAACTAGAAGCAAATGCCCGAGTATAAGCTATCCCCTCTCCCATTATTTTGTCCAGTTCTGGAGTAGAGCCGTATTGGGCTCCATTTATAAAACCTACTGTTTTAGCACTAAAACTTTCAAGCACTATAAGTATTACATTTTTGGAATGTGTATTTGTTATTAGCTCGTCAATAGAGTTAGTGTTTTTCTTGAGCTTGTTTAACACTAATTCCGCCTCTTCATCAGAATCGAAAAACACCATAGGTTTATGTTTATCCCGCTCAAACTCCGTGACCATAAAGCTCCACACAGCGTTCACAGCTGTATTGTTATATAAATTTTCGCTACTGTAATAAGCACTAGATAAATTTATGGGCACTTTGCCCACACTACTTCGTATCATTAAAAAACTCAAAGGTAGTAGCAGCAATGAAATCAACCAATGTATCTTAGGCAGATGCTTCAATTGTCTTTTACCCCATTTAGCAAACCACGCTATGCTAAGAGCCATCACGCCAAGGGCTATGATGTACGTAGATAAATCGATGGAGCTAAGTCCAGCATTTTCTTTGCCTAAAAATTGGGTGAATCCTAGATTAGTCTTTTGCCCCCAGTACAAAAAGAAATAAGGATCTACGGCCAAGATTACAACTACCAAAATAAAGATAGCCCACCAATACACCGATAGCAACGTGCCAACTACTAAAGGCACTAAACGCTGTAAAAAAGAGAGCAAAATAGGCACTGCAAGCATATAACCAATCACCGAAAGATCTAGCCTCAGACCATAAAACCATATCTCTCGTAATTGTGCAAAATCAGAAAAGCCTGACCCATTGACCATTAAGAAATACACCTTGGCTACAAAAAATAGTAAGAGCCAAAAGCCTATAATTTTTAAATAATATTTAATAGTATCTAACAAAATCGTGCTATGTCTACGTCTGCGTGTAAGGGAATATTGTCTATTAATAAATCAGTCATTTCTTTAACCAATAGTGGGCTCAAACTTACTGCTTTGCTACCCATTCCGTTCATTATATACATTGTATTATATGTAGGATGAGTGCCGAGTATAGGCTTACGATCTTCAGAGGCAGGTCTAATACCGCAATAGTGGTCCACAATTTTATATGGTAAATCGAGCATATTATCCAGCTTTACTTTCAAATCGTCGTACATCATCTCAGTTGGCTCAAGATTAGTTTGGTTCTGTTCATAGGTAGCACCCGCTCGCCATTTTTTACCTTCTAGATGTTGAAGAAAAACACTCCCCAGGTAGATATCACCTTTAGGCTCTAGCTCAGTCTCTATATCCAAGATCTCCCCTTTAGTCGGAATCACTTGTATTATATCCGTAAAATAGGGATTCTCAATTTGCTTGTACCCTTCGCAAAATATTATCTTTTTAAAGGAAATAGCCTTGTACGTATTCTTAGTTATATCAAGTTTTTTAAAATCAAACTGCTCATTTACGGTGGGAAGTTGGTTACACGCTTTCAGAAACATCGGTGTACGTAATTCACCACCTTGCTCTACAGAAAGTAGCCCAAAATTAACGTGGATACCCTCTATCTGTTCATTAGAAAAAGAACAGAACCCATTGTACTTCTGCTTATGTGCCTTGCTTAGCCAAATATTTTGCTCACTTGCAGATGAGATAATACGCTTAAAACTACAAGGTCTAAAAAAAGAGGCTCCTAGTCGAGTCTCTATATCCGTATAATAGCTTCTCAAATCTGCAAAAATCTCAGGAGCACGCCATCCGATAGTAAAAAATTTACCTACCAATGGATTTGCCAGACCTGCTGCCACTTTAGTACTATGATTGTTTTCTGGCAAATCTATTACCAGCGTACTTTCGTTTCTTTTAGACAATTCTAGTTGAAGTAATCGCCCAGAGATCCCTCCTCCTACTATCAGAAAATCTACCGATTTTAACATTGGGTGCAAAGATAGTCTGCCATTTATTTATGTTATTTGCAGTATGCACAAATTAATTGTATTTGCATTAGCTCTTGTAACTCTTTTAGGCTGCAAGGACGAATTTAATATTCCTACATACGACTCGTATGTAGATGGAGATGACCCTATAATTACCATACTGTCCCCAATAGCAGATACAGTGTACATAGGCGAATCCAAAATTGCTATTCACATAGAATTCAAAGATGACTATGAGCTACGTGAGATTGAAATTGACCTACAACCCACAGATGGTTCATTCTCTGGCATCAACTTTAAAGAGACCTTATCTGGCGACAGCACGTACACTTACCTAAGTGAATTTATAATCCCGACCACGGATAGCACTCGCTACGAGGTATATATACAAGCTACCGATTTAGTAGGTAACACAGCCAAAAAGCTTTACTTTATTACCACCAAGTAGACAGAAATGAATCAACGATTAGGTTCTTTATTTCTCTGTATTATTTCTGCTTTTGCGGTACAGTCTCAAATACTAGATACTAGCGAAAGCCAGGTATTCAAGCATTTAGACGTAGACCGCGTAGAGGTAGAAGATATTCTGTTTTTAACCCTAGATTCTAGTGCTGTAGATACTGGACTCAATAGATTTTATGATTACTACCCTGCGTTTGGCCGTTTATACCCTGCAGTAGATTTAGGACTCGAAGCATCTCCCATATTTCAATTAGATAAGACAAACGAAAACGACCTTAACTTGAATCTTGGAATAAGTCATATGACGCCTTACTTCTACGATGAGAAGATACATCTGTATCAAACTAAACGACCTTTTACTAGATTAAGCTACTCGCAAGGCCCTAATGAAATGATCAACATAGAGGTAACGCACGCTCAGCAGATATCAGATAGGTTGACATTTGGGCTTGAATATAGAAGAATAAAAAATCAAAGTCTATACTACTCCAACGTAGCAAACATGAGTAGAGCGAGAATGAGAAGTCTCTTTAATACTAAATTTTATACAGGCTACTACTCTGATAATCGTAAGTATGAGATGGTAACGAGCTATGTCTGGAATAAGTCGAAAAACATAGAGACAGGCGGCTTTGTTTCTGATAGCATATTCAATTTACGCGGCGGCAGAGACAAGATAGATAATAATGCAGCCAGCTTCACAGAAGCATTTGGCACATACGCACAAAACACTTTCAAAATAAGTCAATTTTATCGTCCGGGAGGTAAGTCCACAGATAGTACTATAGACAATACCTTCTCTCAATTTAAGAGCCAATTTTATCTCAATACGGAGCTAGACAATAGAAGAGTCGAGTTTGAAGATAAGTCACCAGACTCTACCAATTACGATCTAAATCTACTCGCTTTCAAGGACTCTATATACCATAGAACTTTCAGTAATGAAGGCGGTATTTTAATAACCCTAAAACCTTTGACTCTAGCTGCCAGTATTACTCATGCATACAACAAAGTATATATGAATGGAGTGGCAGATGTTTTTAATAATGTATATGTAAACGGCAAAGGAAAACTATCTATAAAACAATTTGCAATAAACGCAGAAGCTAGATTTGGAGTGCTTGGATACAATCTTGGCGACTACCATATAAAAGGGAAAGCCAGCACCCGGTACAAGCAATTTAACGTGCAAATAGGCGTATTATCACAATTGGTAGAGCCTAATTACTTAGAAAAAACAATGTATAGTACAGCAGTACAATGGAGCAACAACTATAATAAAGTAAGTATAAATCAACTGCTCGGCGATGCTAGTATTAAGCTAAAGGACCAGACAATAAGCGGAGGAATAGTAGCTGAAACAAGTAATGGTCTTATCTATTACTCTGGCACCAACAGTATAGATCAGTTTAACGCCTTTGTAACTTTGCTCAAAACACAACTTACCTATACAGTAAAGAAATCTCACGTTGGTGCTGACGTCAAGCTCGTATTGCAAAACTCTAGTAACCAACAAGTACTTCCAAGACCGAATACTAGTGCATTCGGAAATGTATATACGCAATTTAGATTATTTAAGAAAAATTTGAGAGTTCAACTTGGAGCACAGACATTTTGGTTTAGTGATTTTAAAAGTCCAACCTACAATCCATACACCAGACAATGGCATAATGGGATACAGAACTTTAGCAGCTATCCCCCGATAAATCTATACGCAAATGCTAGGGTAAAGAGTTTTTGTTTTGGCTTAGAGTTTTTTCATGTGCAGCAAGGTTTAATGGGCGACTCATACTATACTTCTCCGGGCTATCCACTTATGCCGAGAAGCTTACGTGCAAATCTTAGGTGGGACTTAAATAACTAAATTTTCTTTAACGTATAGATTTCTACCCTTTTGTTTTGATCTTCTTCTTGTCTACTGGCGGGCAGTTTAAATTTCATACGAGTATTAGACATTCCTTTGTATGTTAGTCTTTCTTGTTTAATTCCGCTTAATACTAGATAGTCGTTTATCGCTTTGGCACGCTTAAAACTAAGCTCAAGATTATATCTATTCTGAATACTATTCATAGGTCTATCTATAGGATAGTTCATATGCCCTTGTATCTCTATGTAAGCAGCTTTTTCCCGTTGCAAAACAGCTAATAACTTATGAAGCTCAGGAGTACTCTCTGGACGTATCTCATCCGAGTCTGTAAAGAAATAGATGTTTTGAAAGGTAAACTTGCCAGTAATTTGAACCTTCTCCAGTTCTATGGTATAAACTAGCGTATCAACCGGTTTTTCAATATCAGAAAGAGGAACAGTGAGGTAACTAGTGAGGTAATTAGGGGCTTCTGCCGACACTATCAAATCTTCGCTTAGCATATTGAACGCACTAGACACTCCCCCCTTTCCACTCTTGCTGAAACGCATTTCTTGGTCTTTATAGTCAAAACCTAGGCTAGCGTTTATTGCCTTCTTAGTTTTCTTGTCTATCGTTTTAATTACAATAAACTTAGGAGGATTCAGAGATGTCTTGTTATCTGTTTCATAGATAAAGAAAACCTTAGCCCTTCTATTGCTTTTTTGGTCGTCGGAGATAAGTTGTGACTCACCAAAGCTCTCCATTTTTATGAATTTACTTGGCACCCCAATTTGCTCTAGAGCAGACAAAGTACTTATAGCTCTATTTTGTGCTAATACCACATTATATTCTTCTGAAGCAAAGCTATCGGTATGTCCTTCTACATAAATCTCTTTTATGTTAGTACCACCTATCTCTAAAATTTTACCATTTAGTAATTTTTCCTGTTCTTCGCTTATTTTATAACTATCCGAATCAAAATAGATGAAAAATTCAACTGAAGTAAGTGAATACAGTTGAGCTATGACAGAGGAAGGATAAAACCATGTACCAACTGAGATACCTAAAAGCACTATGTATCGAATCTTATTCAAGCGACGAAGTTAGAAATTTAAAACAAAAAAAATCCTTACCGTATAGATAAGGATTTGAATTTCAAAGATAAAATACTAAACTACTACTTATGATGAAAATTATTAACCATATGTATCTTGCGATACACCTTTGTGTTGGCTAATAGTATGCTAATATTAAACCAATTGATTATCAGCTACTTAAAGATAATTAAACCGCTCTATTGTCCCATTATTAGACTATTTTGTCTTATTCTTATAAAAATCGCTTAACTGCTTCCATTTATCCGTCTCCGCTAATTTAAGATCTAGTAAAATCGAACAGTTTCAATTTAACTCCCGCAATTCTTAAAAAAACGAAAACGTTAATTACGTTCCATTTTGGGATGACAATTGAATATTCACTTTAAACTATTACGTTCCAACCTTGCTTATCTTCCACTTTTAAGAACTTATGAGCATTCAAATCTTCTGTAAGCTGATTTATCATTTTAAAATCGTGACTAGATACTTCATACTTCACATCATCTATGGTGACACCATTTACATACGTTACAGCTGCAGCCGTGCCAGTAGCAAACATACATTGCACCAACCCTGCTTCTAAATATTGAACAAATTCATCCGCACTAATTTTCACTTCGTGTACATTTATCCCTTTAGCCCTTGCAATCTGGATGAGCGTATCCCTCGTAATACCCTTCAAAATACTATCGTGTAATGCTGGAGTGTATATCTCATCATTTTTTACAAAGAAAAAATTAGCACTTCCCAATTCTTCTAATGAAAAATTACTTGTAATATCGGTCCAAAGCACCTGGTCAAAACCCGCTACTTTAGCTTTCTCTGTAGGATAAAAAGATGCGGCATAATTGCCTGCAGCTTTAGCATAGCCTACTCCTCCAGCGGCAGCACGTCTATGTTTCTTTTCTACGTATATACTTAACGGAGTGTTATAATAGAAACCAACGGGACACGCTATGACCATAAATCGAAACGCTCTACTCGAAAGGGCTTTGAGTGTATGATCTGTAGCAATCATGAAAGGACGTATATAAAGAGACCCTTGCTCTGCTGTAGGTACCCATTTTTTTTCTATTCGAACAAATTCTTCAATTGCTTTATAAGCCTCATTTACCTCAAAGCGAGGCATTTGCATACGTTCTGCAGAAACATTCATTCTTTCTAGATTATCTTTCAGTCTGAATACATTTACCTTATCGTTATCACATCTATATCCTTTTAGCCCTTCAAAAATAGCTTGCCCATAATGCAAAACCGATGTAGCCGG
>JBDNFQ010000270.1:0-3976 GCA_041689715.1 Bacteroidia bacterium | reverse complement strand
GATGTAGTTAGGTAGATACCCTTTTTCTAGGTCTATGGCACCATCTCCCTTGGCTAGATCTCTTATATGTCCAAAACTAGACATTACGGTATACTCTTTACCGAGATATTTTTCTATTGTTTTGGCTTTGGCTGGTGATTCAACTATTACTAGGTTTTTCGACATTATTTGCTAATTATTAGTTTTTTGGTCCACCTTCTTCCGTCTTGTTCCACTACTACTGAATATACCCCATTGGTAAGTTCCGAAGTATTAATAGACTGATTAGAAGGGTCTAATTTTTGCTGCAAAAGTAATCGACCTGCTATATCCACAATAGAAACTTGACCACCATTTATATTTTGAGCAAATTTTAAGGTCACTTTGTTCTGTGCTGGATTAGGTATAAGTGTTAGATGTATGTCATTCTGATAGGAAAAAATAGACAGCGGATGTGACCCCACATTTATATCGTCAATATAAATTGAATTTCCACTTTGACTTCTTACATCAAAGCGAACATATAGGTTGGTGACATCTGCATAATCTGTTAAGTCTAAGTCGCCAGCACCCCAGTCTGCTGCACTACTAGGTGCCCAATCAGGTGAGATCTCATGAGTTATAAGACGTGATGCTGTATAGGCTTTGAGGTTTTTCCATTTTTCACCACAATCATCAGATACAAATACAAGTAGAAGATCCGTAGTTCCTGTTGCTCTAGCAGCATATGCATATTTAAAATAAAGTCTTTTATCTCCATCGTAAGCAGTCATATCCACAGGAGGCATAGTCGCCACATATGGTAAGCCCGCAGGCGTGTTTTGGTCTATAACCATCTCTAAACACTCATTGCCAGAGTATCCTGTACTCGTGTTTAGCTTCCAACCATAGCCTTCCGCATCTACTTTTTGTACTTCCCATCCATTCAATGCATTAGAAGCCGCAAAATCTTCTCCATTTGGAGCTTTGATAGACGAGATACTTGGTATTACAGTAATATAAAAATCTCTAGATATCTTATCTGTTCCTTCTGCATTAGACACTTCTAGTTCCACTCGATATACCCCTACTTCATTATAGGTTACAGTAGGATTGCTCTGAGATGAGACAGCTGGCGAACCACCTGCAAAAGTCCAAGTTCTATTCACCACGTCACCATTATAACTTAGGTCTGTAAAATCGACTGTACCTCCTGCACAAATTGTAGTTTTATCAGAACTATACCAAAAATCAGCTATCGGACCACAAGATGGATTGGTATTGATACCTGTAGCTGTATGTGTAGCTGCAGATATATTAGTAGCTCTGCCAGCAGAACTCGCTAAATACCCTTCTACCCTATTTGCCTGTCCAGTGGTAAACATATTCATACATCCCCCATTGGCATAGTCCATGAAATTTTCTACGTTATCTACCTCGTCTGGAAAGTCATTGCTACATGTATTTGAATTTTGACCAGCAGTACAACCATAAGACGGATCAGCCACTGGTGGTGTATCATCTACCCTGTCTGTCCTATTGTTGTTTGTAGAACATCCTCCTTGAAACGGGTGATATAATCCTAACCAATGTCCAATTTCGTGCGTTAGGGTACGACCCTTGTCTCCTGCACTTGCAGAACCTATGGTACCTACTCTGTTATGGATCATCACTACACCATCTGTAGAAGCTCCCTGTCCAGGGAACTGAGCATAGCCTAAAATAGTACCTTCACTAGTGCTTTGAATCTCTGTAACTACCCACACATTAAGATACTTACTGCGATCCCAAATAGGTACAGCTGTTTTTACTTCACTGTCTGGTGTAGTATAGTCTTCAATTGTATTTACTGGATCATACGTACGTGTGATACCTTCCGTACAAGATCCATCAGGAGCTATTCTGGCTAGTTTAAATGCTATTTCTAAATCGGCAGCTCTACTTTGAAATACCGAACGAGTACTAGATGCATCTGCATTTGTACGTTGAAAATCTTCATTAATTATTCTCATTTGATCTTCGATTTGCTCCTTAGAAATATTCTCTTCTCCGTACGCATGTACTACATGGAATACTACAGGAATAGTTCTAATGGCTTTCTTAGTCTTAGTATCATAAGACTCCTCAAACTCGAAGTCTCTTGTTCTCTCTAGATAATCTGCAAAGTCTTCCCCAGGCAGCAATTTATCTGCTACTAACTGACGATTGTAGTCATCTGTACCGCACTGTGCGTACGAAATGAGCGAAAATGTAATGGCAACGACTGCGAATAATATATTTTTCATGTATTGTATCTTGTGCAAATAGAACCTTTCTAGGCTATATATCTCATAGTAAATAAGACATTTTAGAGTAAGGTTTTATTCCAATTCTTATTTTAATTCTCGTCTTCTATGTTTTCAGAACTTTGAATGATAGAAGCCACAGTGGCATCACCCGTAACATTTACTACCGTACGGCACATATCTAATATTCTATCTACAGGCAAAATAATGGCTATCCAAGCGGGATTGAGACCTACACTTTCTAGCACCACAATCATGAGTACTAACCCAGCACTAGGTACCGCCGCAGCTCCTATGCTAGCAAGAGTGGCTGTTAAAACTATAACCATCTGCTGTGTGAAATCTAAATCTATCATATGAAACTGAGCCATAGCGACTACAGCCACTGCTTGATAGGTACTGGTTCCGTCCATATTTACAGTAGCTCCTATGGGCAACACAAAGCTAGTCACTGGTTTAGAAACTTTTAAATTCTCGTGCACACAATCCATAGTAACTGGCAAAGTTGCCATACTACTACTAGTACTAAAAGCAGTGATTTGAGCTTCGCGTATTCCCTGTAAAAATTGCTTGATAGTAATTCGTTTTGCAAACAAATGAATGAGCAAAGGATAGTAGACAAAAGCTACTACCACTAAAGCTAGAACAAGTACCCAAGAATAATGCCCTAGAAAATATAGTTGCTCGCCTAACTTATCTAATTCACCTCCAGCAGACTTAACCAAACTACCAGCCATAAGAGCAAACACAAATATTGGCATGGCATTTATTACTGTATTAATCATCCCAATGAAAACTTCATTCAGTCCATTCACAAGTTTCTGCACAGGCTTGCCGTGTTTCTTGGGCAATTGCACTAAAATAACTCCGAAGAATATAGCAAAGAATATAACCTGAAGCATATTGGAACTCCCGTCTTTATCTGATATAGCATGAAAAATATTAGAAGGAAAAATATCAACCAACTTAGCTAATGGACCTTTTTGCTTTTCTGCAGCAGATATATCTAACTTACTTTGAGTGGTAGCGTCTATCGTTGATACGGCCAACCTATCTTTCACAGAAGCTACTTGCACAGCGTATTTTGGATTAGTGAGAAAATTCTTCTCATCTAATTTAGGAGCTGATGGAGTCTCTGATAACCAGAGTTCATACTCTATGCGTTTTTCAATTCTAGTACTTTCTTTAGCAAGATTTCCTGGTTGGATAACGTTAACAAAAAATAGTCCTATTAGAATGGCACTCATAGTGGTGCCCACATAAATAAGCAGGGTTTTCACTCCTACTCTTCCTAGTTGTTTAATATTTTTGAGGCTTCCAATACCTGAAATGATAGAAAAAAGCACCATTGGGACGGCTATGAGCTTTAGTACATTTACAAATATTTCTCCAAATGGAGCAATGTAGTCTGCCGTAAAATCAACCCATCCTTGCTTTACGGCAACTATAGCGTATACAATACCCAATACCAAAGCTATGATAACCTGCCAATGCAGAGCCATTTTTTTCATAGGGTCAATGTTAGGGAAATAATCGGGATTTTATTCCTGCCCCTCATCTCTAAGGATAACTGACATATAAAAAAAAGGCCAAGTACTTTTAATACTTGACCTTCTAATCTTTTTTATGGAGCTATTATCCTAAATGTAAAGCAGCCATTATACCGCCAGATAGTGCTAAGAAAGCAACTGTGTAAGATGCATCTATTAGAAATAGCTTAAGAGATTTCCTTT
>JBDNFQ010000269.1:0-5396 GCA_041689715.1 Bacteroidia bacterium | reverse complement strand
TATGCCATTCGAGGATATAAAAACACTACACTGAATAGATACGAATACTTTGCCGCAGGTCACAAGTATAAGAATGGAAAACCCCAATTGTGGATAGCGAAATTAGATATTAATGGTACTATTCTTGCCCAAACTTTCGTTGAGGATGTATCAAGTATGGAGTTTAATGGAGAACTTAGAGGAATTAATCTTGTATATCCAAGTGGGTGTTTGCCTTCTGGTCAACCAAAGGATGCTAGTGAACAGCCAACTCACTTACTTGTATCGGGTACCACATACGAATACTCTGGATCTACTATTATAGACAAAGATGCCATTGTAGCAGCTTTTGATTTATCTTTGAGTACCCAACACGACTATGACCTGTTTGATTCTGACCCAGGATCGACTGCTCCCAATACTACGATTTATCCAGCGGCTGGTTTTTTTGATTATACCGATTTTCCTAAAGGATATTGGGTGTGTCAAGCATACACAGATCCAGACCATGCCTCATTTGTGGGTCGTAGGTTCGATGATGTAGGAAACAACATAGAACAGAATTTGACGGGTGACGCTTTTGTTTTTAGCTCATTGTCACACCATATTTTAAAAAATAAAGTAGACTTAACTCTCTGTGGAGAAGGTGACCGCTCACAGTTAATTAGTGGAGATCATATTAATCATATATTGACATGGGATGCAAGCAATAAAAAAATTGTGGTGGAGGATTATCTTCACACATCTCACCTTTCTGGGGATGATTTTTTCTGGAGAAGCAAATTCAACTATGACAATAAAATTTATACCCTTGCTACTACAGGAGACTGGGATAAAGCTCTAAAACGAGAGTCTCCTAATAATACGGATGACTATCATGATAATTTTATGCTGGTAGCATGTACTTACAACACAGGTACATATGCACTTAGTAATGATTGGCATAAGGTGTTTTTAGGAGGATCGGGTCCACGTTCGGATCAGTTAGCAAGTACTTGCGGTTTTGACTGTGCTATAACCTGTAATAATGAGATAGTAGCATCTGGTAATAATGGCATGGAACGTGAAAATTGGGATTTTGCTATAATTTCGGATGATTGTATACCAAACGACCCACTCTTACCTATACCTGACATAGTAGCAAACCAAGGAACATATACCTATTCTCTTGCTACAGCTATGGGCAATGTGCCAGGAGTAAGAACATGGGGGAGCTCCAAAATAGTAAAAGCTCAAGTGGTTATTGAATCTGGGTATACCTTAAGAATTCCGATTCATCAGTATAATCGAATTCAATTCTATGATGTAAGGTATCTCGAAGATAATCAACAAGCAAATAATGCTTATCAGTCAGATGCTGGTGTAATAATTATGCCAGGTGGTAGATTGGAATTATTAAACGGGGCAGAATTAACAGCTTTGGATAATACAAGTTGCTTCAGTACCTGGGGTGGTGTAGATGTTGGCACGCAAATAGTTTATGGTGCGTATCCAGCAGAACTAGAAATGGAAAATTCTACCATATCAAATGCTACAGTAGGTGTTTCTGTGTATGATGGTTATATAGATGCGTACAACAATTCACAACAAAGTCCATCTGCTGTTGGTTTATATGCAGATATTATTGGTGATCAGTTTACACCTCCTAACCCTATAGGTAATTTCGTTAATAACAATATATCCATATTTCATAATAGTGCTCAGACTTCTTGGTCTGTGACTCCAGGGTACACAGAGCGATATTCTTTACTAAAGTTTCTCTGTGAGGATAAGACTTCTTATACTAAAGGTTTAGACTACTTTGTGAAATATCAAGGGCATCAAAATAACTCGTACTATAATAACCTGTACAGTCACCTCAAATTTGAAGGGTGTGAATTTAAAAACACATATTTTACAAACCTTGGAATGTGTGCTGGTATTAGTTCTTTTGGAGGTAGTTTAGATGTAATGTTTGGAGTGCTAGACCCAGCAGCAATCACAGAAGGGTGTAAGCCTAATCTAACTCGAAATTCAAAATTTATAGGACTATATTCAGGTATCAAAAATGGATATACTAACCACGGAAGGTCTACTCGTTTTAGAGTGGCTGAAGCTGAGTTTGATAATAATAGAGAAGCAATAATAGACGGAGTAGGGAAAAACAGTCTCATCTATAAAAACAATATTCATTGGGATGACTATGTCTATCCTTTTAATGGTATTAATGACACCAAACTTGGAGTTTATAATTCGTGGGGATGGGGCACTGAGATATTAGAGAATGAAATTTATAATACTCTGGATCAAAATTTCCTTGCTATCTATACATCTCAAAATGCTTGGCACTCTAGCTACGGAGGAGAAAATGTACGTTTAAATAGAATAGAAAACGCATCTATAGCACCTTACTTAGGCACGGGTCACAAGATTAGCAGTGATAATACGGAGATGCAGATAACCTGTAATACATACATTGGCTTGTACAACGACTGGTTTGTGACAGGTCCATTAGCTAATCAAGGGACAGTATCACTACATAATAAAAATGATTGGAGTAGCTGGGGAGGCAACCCCTTTTCTGATATTGATGGAACAGTAACCACTTCTTTTATCTATCGCTCACCAGACCCTAATGGTCCACCAAATATTTACGCAGCACAATTTACTAATTCCCCATTAGTGGCAGAAGTAATTGGACCTTTTCCTTCTTCAGGAATAACATGCCCAGTATTAGATCCTTGCCTTGTTTATGACAAAGATGAGACTGAATGGGATATAATCGCTAGTCAACCTCAACAAACTGATCCGATAGACGATGTATTGGATGATTTGTTTAGTGGACGTACAGATGAAGTTAAAGTGGCACTTAATTCGCTAGAATTTGAAGGAGTATATAATAAAATGGATAATCTGATAGCTACACTGATGCCAGCATCTAGCGAAAAGCGACTGTATAGACTAAACGGGAAGGAAATAGCTAAGCTTAAAAGTCTAGCTACAGAATCTTCGTTTACAGGTCAATTGGCAGCGGATGTGCTCTTTCATTTTGCCGATACACGTACTGCATTAGACACTTATACGGGCGAGAGAAAAGTAATAAATGAACAGTATGTTGAGACAGCAGCTAATAAGGAGATCAATAAACTAGCACAGGTAAGGCTATTTCCTAATCCAGCAAGTAAAAACCTCACCATAGTGACATCTGAAAATGAGGACTATACCGCACAGGTGCTAGATCTAAATGGAAAAGCAATCTTTACATTCGAAGGACAATCCAATACGCAAGTAGATATATCTTCGTTAGCTAAGGGGATGTATTTTATTCAGATAAAAACCGAAGATGGACAAACGGCACATAAACTAATAGTAGATTAATGCTATTGCTCTCTAAAATAGTAAGCACTGTAAGCAAGGTCATATCGACCTTGCTTTTGGTGTTTTTATTTACCTATAGTTTAGCACAAGACAACAATGTATGGGTAGTAGACGGCATGGGGATTGGGTTTAAAATGGATTTTAATACGGAACCACCGTCACTTACCACATTGACTGATATAAACTGGAAACGGTCAGATAGAAACTTATTACATTTTGACAATGTTACGGTGAACAGCAGAGATGGTAGCCTAAAGTACTACACCAGACATAATCGCAGACTTACTGTCCCAGATCATATCATAGAAGTGTATGACTCTCAAGATAACGTGCTTTTTACAACTTCAGGTATTCATGATAGTATTAATTATTATGGATCGTCCTATATATATGAACATCAGGATACACTGTCGATATTAGCTCAGATAAGGTATGGTGTAAGTCGCGATGAATCAAGAATTTTAAAAATAGACTATGAGATTAGTTCAGCATCTATTGTTGCAAGCTATTGGATTGAAGGGTATAGCTATAAGCAAACATATTTAGGAATTAGACGAATGTCATTTCTTCAACATAAGGGCGATGTCTATGCCCTATATGAGAAGTCCGACTCGCTTAAAATCGGTCGCTTTAGTCATCGGCGATTGATTAATCAGTTTGAGTACAAATGGTCTTATGCACTCGATCAAGGCGAAAGCTCAGGAGGCCCTATGGGACAGCGTATCAATAGTGATTTTAGCCAAATAGACATCCTATTTTCAGACGATGAGATAGTTAATAATACAGGACTTTATTATAATCGAAACTATAGCACGTTAGATTTTGATTTCATCAATGGGTTTTCAAATAAAAAAGGCGTTTATTTTAATAGAGATATCACCATAAAATTAAATGGTACTTCTCGTGCAAGCGAAGTGTTTACAGATGTTGCAGCAGCATCTGATAGAAGGTATACATATATGTTATACAGTGTGTCTTCGAGTTTAGAAAGTTACCTAATAAAGTTTAAAGATGGAATGGAAATTGACAGGTTGCGGCTGAATAGCTGGTTCAATCGTCTTCGCTTAGGACCTAATGGTAAAATTTATGTCTTTCCTTATGCTATAAGCAAGGACCAAGGTCAAAAAGGTTATGTAGGAGTTATTGAAAATCCTGGTGAAGATGGAGTTATTGTATTTAATGAACCACCAGAGTATTATTTAAATCCCATATCACAATCAATCATTAAAGCTTTTACGTTGTCTTTAGTTCCTACCTACGATAAACCTCACAAAAAAGTGAAGTTTGAAGCAGATACACTATGCAGCGGCTTGTATGCAGGATTTCGTAATCTTACAGACTCTACTCACTTTGAGCGGTATAGGTTCTACTTCGGAGATGGAGATAGTGCCGAGATAGATGATGATAATAATCTACTCCTATCAGGTATAGACAATATTGCCAATGAGGCTGCTTGGGGAGTAAAGCATAGATATACTGCTCCAGGTACTTACCTCGTAAAACTACGAGCCTATAATGCCGCAGGTGGCTGGGTTTGGTATAGCCACGAAGTGGCAGTAGTAGAATCTAGTATTCCTAAATTTAGTGTAGCAGATACTATAGGCTGCGAGTGGATAGCCTACCAGATCCAAGATCTCAGCAAGGTAGTAAATAAAGGACGAGATATCATATATCATTGGACTTTTGGTGATGGGACAGACAGTACCATCACCTTCCCCTTGGGGGAAGGATGGGATGGGGCTACCAATACCAAGCAGTATAAAACCTACTCTCAATCAGGAGATTATAAGATACAACTTACTATAGATGATGGCTACTGTATAGACAGTTTTAGCCTAAACAATAACGTAGAGATACTAGAAGCCCCACGCCCGGGCATCACCGCAGCACCTGTAGAAGGATGCTCGCCTGTGCGAGTAGCAGTAAATACCACATACTCAGATGTAAGAGATAGTGTCATTTATACGTGGGGAGATGGAGTGAAGTCTACTTCTATACTAGGGGAATCATCTCATACTTATCTATTGGCTGCAGGAGTCTCTACATCTCAATATCTAACC
>JBDNFQ010000268.1:0-1502 GCA_041689715.1 Bacteroidia bacterium | reverse complement strand
GTAGCAAAAGCCTCAAGACCCAGTATTTTATCTCCAGATACTATTACAAAACCAAGGAGGTTTTCTACTGCTTTGAGCTTAGGCAGGTAATACCCTTTATAGCCGTTCATAGTTTCCATATAATCCTCAGATTTTTTAATGTCTTTAAAAGACGAAGTAGAAGAACTAACCCCAGCCTTACTGTGAGCCTCGTCTACCTTAGCCCACACTTGACTTTGATTTTTATCTACCACTACTTTCTTTCGCACTTGATTTCCGGCTATGCCGTAGTATCCGTTAAATTTAGTTCCGTCACTGCCTTGGCTCCATCTATGATGCTCTACACAAAACACCTTCACTGGCACATCTTTGGCTCCCGGAGGTAAGATTAGCTCTTGGCCTATGGCTCTGTCTTGCTTCCCTCCTAGCACCACTTCTCCCGCCATTATATAGATAGTGTCTTTGCCTAGGTTGGATAGTTTTAGTGTGTTTACGGTGCCCCCAGTACTCAGCTCTCGCACTTCTATAGTTTGTTTTTCTAGAGCTTCTTTTAAGCTCACATAGTTGTTTTTTACTTTGCTTTCTTCACTATACGCCTCGTTGCCTACTATCGGGTAGATCCGCATATTCTTATACTCCCACAGATCCACTAGTTTTACTATAGAGTCATAAGCTACTTGTACCGTTGCCGTAGGTGATGATGTGTATGCGTAGCTAGTGAGATTCACCGCGTTATCTCTATAGAAAGAGAGGTTCAGGTTTTCCTTGTTTAGTTGTGCCATAGAGGTAGTTCCTTGAGCTACTACTAAGGCCATTATTAGATACTTTTTCATATTTGTTATTTTCTTTTTGCTTGCACTTTCATTGTTTCTATCACTTTATCACTGAAGGATTCTTCCCCGCTGTTATTCGTTTTTTCTGTGCGTATGTACACGTCCTTTTGCTTTACTAGCACATCGAGTCTATTCATATTATACACTCTTTCTTGTTGTTTTATGAGTACAATACTTTTCTGCTCTTCCTTGGTTTTTTCTTTTAGCTCCTCTGGCAACTGTTCT
This sequence comes from Bacteroidia bacterium, assembly GCA_041689715.1. Classification (GTDB taxonomy): domain Bacteria; phylum Bacteroidota; class Bacteroidia; order NS11-12g; family UBA9320; genus UBA9320. Next base: position 465 of record JBDNFQ010000268.1, on the reverse strand, counting down.
TTAGGTAGTGTGTCTAAACTTACCTTTCCATCTATGATATCTTGTAGTAACTCATTACTCCCAAACCAATTACTTTTACCTGCGGAGGTCCAGTTATAAGTAGCTCTAGATGATGTAGCAGACGAGGAACTTTTATCATAGAGATTAAGCGACATTTCTTTTTTGGACTTCATCACTTCTTTTTGAGCGGCATTTCCATAGTAGATTTTAGACTCATCTATATATCTAGAGTAGTAGATTATGCTGTCATCATACGGCGTTTCATATACCACATCGGTAGCATTTTGACCTAGTTGCTGATACGTACCGTTGGTAAGCGTAGCTATTTTCTTAAAATGCGGTATAGCACTGCCACATGAGCTACCCAGTTTTATGGTATTGATTACCACATTTTTCTTATTGGCTTCCGCACACGACTCAGGATACTTCACTTCGTTATAGTCCATATGCGGCGGGCAGTCTCCT
>JBDNFQ010000267.1:0-3215 GCA_041689715.1 Bacteroidia bacterium | reverse complement strand
TCTCACCTGTGTTATTTTCACACATTTCTTTACTGGCTGGAGTAAATGAAACTATAGGCTTAGGATCAATTTGAAACGCTACAGATTGTGGTGTCATAGTGGCAGAACAAGCAGCAGATGTATTACTGATACCTGTAAAGGTATACTGATACAGACCCGGGGACATATTTGACGGTATCGCGAAACTTAACTTCCCCGCACCCGTTTTATTCCCATTTCCTATCAAAGGATTAGAAATCAAACCAGGATTAACATTAGAACCACAGTTTCCAGAACTGACAGATCTTCCCTCTTCTGTGAATGCAATTGTCCAATTTTGGCCTACTGAAGATACCTCTGCATTTGAAACCACTATCTCTATAGCCTCTCCTGCTACCCCTTCGCAAATAGTAGCGTCAGTAACAGTTGCTGTAATTATAGGATTCGGATTTATGGTTAAAGTATATTTTTTTAATGTCGTTAATGTAGAATTACAAGTTAGACTAAGACCGGTAGTTTCAATAGATAACATATCGAAATCATATGCTCCTGCAGTAAGTGGAAAGCCATCATTAGATATTAGACTATATACATTATTACCTGAATCAAAAAGATGAGTTGAGTTAGAAGACCCACCAACAACCGTTATAGCATCTGTAGCGGCAGCATCTGTATAAGTAATATCCCAACCTGCATCACTAGCTGTACCCACTGTCGAGCAATACTTTGCATTTGATACTGTTAGATTTAAAGAACCAGCAGTTCCTTCGCATACTGCTTGAGCAGCTGCAGACAAAACTGCATTGGGCTTTGGAAATACGTCAATCGTAATTGTCGGATTAGCTCCTACTGTTCCAACACAAGTATTTGTTGTATTATTAATACCACTTAGGGTTAATACATATTTTCCAGGACTCAGGCCATTCAAGGATATTGTTTGATTAGCGTTTCCATTTCCTGAAAGCGTTGTTAGCAAACCTGATCCTCCGCCTGTACAATTACCCGAAACAGAACCACCCGTTTCTGCAAAGGCATAAGTCCAATTTACATTGGTAGAAGGCGAGCCATAAGAAGCATTCGTTATATTTACATCGAATGTGTTTCCAGTTGCACCCTCGCACATTTGCATAGCACTCGTGCTAAAACTTACAGTAGGCTCTGGATATACAACTAAATCGATTTTTTTATTTGATAACGTTCTTGTGCACGCTGGCGTGCCAGCTGGAGAACTATTGTCCTTGGCAATTGTAGAAAAAGCAATAGTGTAATTACCTGGCTCGAGTGTAGTTGAACTCGTTACGTCTATAGTTATAGTACCATTTCCAGTACCCGTTTCATTTGCATCCATTAAAGTTTGCAAAGCTACTACAGAGGCGGCATGACTTCCAGTGACAGTTATTACCGTTGTCCAATCTACAGGTGTACTTGAACTTGATGGATCCATCGCAGCATTGGAAACTGTATATGAAATATTTTGAGGCGAAGTACCAGACTTACAAATACGTAAAGTACCGCTAGTTGATAAATTTGGAATTGGCGATACTGTTAGAGTACTTGTGATCGGTGCAGAAGATCCACATACGTTAGTCACGCTAACTTGGATATCGTCTTGGTCTCTTACTAATGTAGCATTGTAATTTATCGATGTATCTACTGATGCAGTAGAACTTGGCACGACTTGAGTAGTATATGTAGAAGTTCCAACATCTGGAATTCTTGTCCAATTAAAAGTTAGTGTGCCTGTTGGAGATGGAGCTGTAACATTTGCAGTCCACACTACCTGTGTTCCTTCACATACCGATTGGTCCGCTGTAAGCGTTACTGTAGGTACGGCACTAACCGCTCTAAAAAGCGTACCTCCTAAAGTATCAATACTATTACAACCTGAAGCAGACTCTGTAACAATACAAAACAACTGCTGCCCACTTGGGCTAGGGGACATTGAAGCCAAGTTTGAAATTGTTAACGTAGCTGATGTCGCACTACTATATCCTGTTCCACTGGAACCCATACTAGTCCATGTACTTCCACTTACCAAATACCACTGATATAACAGTGCGTTGGGATTAGAGGAACAGCTAGTAGTAGCCGTGATAACATAGTTTTGCGAGGAGGTGGTTGATGTGCAATACTCCTTAACGGGCTCCGAAGCAACTGTCGGGGAAAGAGTAGCTGAAATTTGGGCAGAAACTTCGAGTCCTGTAAAAAGCGTAAAAACGCTTAGTACACATGTTACAAACACAAACTTCGCAAAGGATCTTAACTTTAATTGAGATTTTATCATTGGTATAATTTTTGATTATCGAAGCAAAAGTAAACTAATAGTTTAATAAAAATACTATTGATTTTTTTCTAATTACAATTGATTTGAATTCCTGATACCTACTAATGAGTCAATTGCCCTCCTAGTGTATCTAGGAGAGCAATTGAAAACGAGGATTTAGTCCTAAACGCCCACGTTGGCATATTATGCGAATTCTTATACTCTAAAAGAAACTGATTATAGAGCTCTTAGAACTGGGGTACCTTCCCACATATAATCTATAGTGATAAACTATAGATCAATGCTGCATATATCAGTCGTCTTAAACCCTTCTCTCTTGTTAGAGTCCTTGCTTTACCGTTAGATTATTCTCATATTTTAAACAGAACGCTATATCTTCTCCTATTCTTGTAACAGTCTGCACTAGCTATTGCACACCAAACCAGATTATCTGTCAGAACCTTTTGACTTTTTTATCATACATTATATATATAACAGATGAAGTCCGATTTTTAAGATATCTGACATTCCTGAATTCTTACTTCTTAATTTTATAATTCCATCTTTATACGTTCTCTTAGCCTTTGTCTTGTGGAAGGTTAAATTCTGTTAATGTCACGCACTATGTGCCACTTCCTTTTATTACTACTCCTAATTGAAGGTATATACGTATGAAGCAATCTATCGCCATCCAAAAATGTAATCTAGTTAAATGATTTGCCTATTATTTCTGAACGTATAATGGATTTATTCTACTAGCCATATATTATAAAATCTAATTGACGCATATACCTTATGCTTCGAACATCCATTGTCTGTTTTACCATTTTTGCAACGATGTATGCTTAGCGTAACTGGCACCAAAGCTACTATTCATTACAAGGCACTACTACCCATTTTTTAAAGATGCCTGAGAATCGAGTATTTGACTTTTTTTAAAATCCGTTTCAAAATAATCGTTTCTCACGCTTTT
>JBDNFQ010000266.1:0-3304 GCA_041689715.1 Bacteroidia bacterium | reverse complement strand
GAATATCAAAATCTATTTTAAGTTTCAAGACGCGACAAATTTAACCCAAATAAAAAAGCCCAAGCAACTAGCTTAGGCTTTAGAATTTTATGCTAGCACTTGGCTATTTACAGTTATATGTAAGTGCTATTGTATTAGTCTGACCAAAAATAGATGCCGTAGTATTTGTGGGGTAATTGTGCTCGTTGTATTCGTATATAGTAGTGTACTCGAAATTACCTAATTCTGTAACTACTTGTGCAGATACTATATTAGAAGAACTAGCAGCTACAGGGCTAAAGTCATTCACAAAAAGAAAAGCGATGTCGCCGTTGTATGGGCTTTTCTTACCATCCAAAATAATACTTGCTATTTCTATATCTGTACTAAACTCTTTAGTTTCTGCGTCGTAGTTTTGGCTTAGAAATCCAGAAAGCTGACCGTTAGTATATGTGAGGTCGGTTACATCTACTAAAACTGCATTTTCTTCAGAGTCAAACTCGTGATTTTCTACTTTAGTTATTCCGTCAGGACCGCTCACTATAATTATAAAACCAGTAGCTATACCATCGTAATTTATGTTAATACGATTAGGAGTATTACTAGCCCCAGTATAGATAAATGTAGATTCTTCTAATCCGTCGATTACAACGGCTACTCTACCTCCAGAATATTCAAAAAGTATACTATCTCCGTTTTCTATTGCAGATTGGAGCTGGTTTTCACTGTTATATGTATAGTTCATAGTGCTACTTTCACTTCCGTCCGTAGATACTTCTTGGGTAACATAACAAGTGGTAGTCGCTGGAGTTGGGTCTTGGTCTTCTGCTTTGTCAGAGCAAGAGTTTAATGTGAGTACGCCTGCACCTAGTGCAAGAATTAACATAAGTTTAAATGATTTTTTCATTGTTGGTTTATTATAAATGTTTGGCAAATAACGCATCTAATAATGAGATAATTATCATGTATAAGTAAATAAGACTATGCTTACCTTTGCCTTGCTTTGGCAGAACTAGAAGAGAAAAGTAGGAGAAAGCTTTACATAGAAAGCTATGGTTGTGCTATGAACTTTGCAGATAGTGAAGTAGTAGCATCCATAATGGCAGAAGTAGGCGTGGAAACTACCAATGACGAGATGGAAGCTGATATTATTTTTATAAATACATGCTCCATACGAGATAATGCTGAGCAAAGAATACGTAATAGACTAAAACACCTACGTCATAATAAGAGACAAAACAAAGACCTAACTATAGGAATACTAGGTTGTATGGCTGAGCGACTCAAAAAGCAACTACTAGAAGAAGAGAAGTTAGTAGATATAGTAGCAGGACCAGACGCATATAAAGAATTACCCATTCTACTTCGGGAGGTGGAAGACGGTCATAAAGCTATAAATGTGGTACTTAGTCTAGAGGAGACTTATGCTGAGATACAACCTACCAGACTCAATAGTAATGGGGTTACTGCTTTAGTAAGTATCACTCGTGGGTGCGATAATATGTGTAGTTTCTGCGTAGTGCCATTTACCAGAGGTAGAGAGCGTAGCCGAAACCCAGAGAGTATAGTAGCAGAAGCTCAAGATCTAGTAGATAAAGGATATAAAGAAGTAACTCTTTTGGGACAAAATGTAGATTCGTATCTATGGTATGGCGGAGGAGCTCGTAAGGATTTTGATAAACTGACTGCAGAAGAGCAAGAGAGTAGTGTGTCATTTGCTAACCTTTTGGAACTAGTAGCACAGGTAGACCCTAGCCTAAGGGTACGTTTTTCTACTTCTCATCCTAAGGACTTGCATGATGAAGTACTCTTTGTAATGCAGAAGTATGATAATGTGGCCAAACATATCCATCTACCCGCTCAAAGTGGAAGTACCCGAATATTAGAAAAAATGAACCGTACCTACACACGTGAGTGGTACGAGGAAAGAATTAATCGTATAAAAGAGTTAATGCCTGAGTGTAGTATTAGCAGTGATATTATTACAGGTTTTTGTAGTGAGACAGAAGAAGATCATGAAGCTACGCTAAGTCTTATGAAATGGGCTGAGTATGAGTTTAGTTATATGTATTTCTATAGCGAACGCCCAGGCACGCTTGCTGCTCGTAAGTATGAGGATGATGTGCCAGAGGAGATAAAAAGACGAAGGTTAACAGAGGTCATAGAGATACAGCACGAAATAGCCAAGCGTAAGAACAAAGCACAGGAAGGTAAAGTGCATCGTGTACTTATAGAATCTAAGAGTAAGAAAAACCCAGACGAATGGATGGGTCGCAATGAGCAAAATATCAAAGTCATATTCCCTAAGGAAAACTACCAGAAAGGCGAGTATGTGAATGTACGCATAGATCGTACTACTATCACTAGTTTGATAGGGGTAGGGGTGGAATGAAACGGTTTTGTAGGTTCAAGCCTCTGATGCGTGAACCATTAGAAAGACAACGTTCGTAGGTTCAAACCTGCAGGCATGAACCTGTAGAAACTATTCAATGCAAGAGATAATGCATTTTCTATGTGAATTCATTCCCTATTTTCTTGAAATCAAAACTACAAAAAAATCCCTCTAACTTTTGTCAAAGGGACTGAATTCATTTTCGAAAGGTTTTAACCCAGCGAAGTATTTTGAATTTCGAGCCGAGTTTTAACCCTTCGAGAATCCCAATATCGTCTCCTCTATTATATCACAAGCAGCATTCAGTTCCTCTTCAGTGATCACCAATGGCGGAGCAAAGCGTAAGATATGATCGTGTGTAGGCTTAGCCAGTAGGCCATTATCTCTTAACTTAAGACATACGTCCATTGCTGTTTTCTTTTCTTCTTCGTAGTCAAAAGGAGTAATCACTACAGCATTTAGTAAACCTTTACCTCTGTATGTTTCTATGAGAGGAGAATCTATTTTACCCATTCGCTCACGGAATATCTTGCCTAGTTGATAAGCGTTTTTTGCTAGATTTTCATCTCGCACTACTTGTAGAGCAGCTATAGCTACTTTGTTTGCCAGTGGATTTCCTCCAAATGTACTTCCGTGCTCTCCAGGTTGAATGCATAACATTATTTCATCATCTGCTAGTACAGCACTCACAGGGAACACCCCGCCACTCAATGCTTTCCCAAGTATTAGTATGTCTGGTTTCACTTCTGGAGTTCCAGAGCAGTTTTTATCTTCACACGTACAGTTACCACAAGTGGCCAGTAAACGGCCAGTTCTTGCTATTCCTGTTTGTACCTCATCTGCTATAAATAAGGCGTTGTATTTCTTGCACAGTTCACTAGCTTTTTTTAGGTATCCTTCATCGGGCACCATTACACCAGCTTCACCTTGTAT
>JBDNFQ010000265.1:0-1582 GCA_041689715.1 Bacteroidia bacterium | reverse complement strand
TTTAAACATAACGGATACTTTTTATGATTTTCTTTCAAGTAAGGAAATTTTTTGTGAGCTAGATAACGGCTACACCTATATAGTAGACCACATAAAATCCATCAATGTATCGAGCAGAAAAATAATCTTATGCAAGTCTGGATTTGCAAAGCTCATAATTGGAATTGAGAATTATGATACAAAAAAAGCAACTCAAAACGGTCACCTAATCACGCTGAAAAACGGTGCTGAAATCTTAATTGAAAACGTCCATATCTCCCAACCAACCCAAATTTATAATACTCAGCCTTGGATGCCATCCCTTTTTAGGTCAGTACAGGATCCGAGCGCAAAATGGTCCGCTGTAATTAAGAATAACGATAATGGAGAAAATGGAGGCTTTGGAATCGGTTTTGTCTACGGAGGGTTTAGCGAAAATAATATTGCATTGATAGACTGGAATTTCAAAGGTAACGGCCTTATGGATGCCAAGAACCCTTACCGTGGTTGCGTTTTGAATGTTACACTTGACAATGTTAATGCAGATTATACCAACCCAAAAAAGTGGGGCGATAACAAGACGTTAGTCAAAGGAATATTCAAAGATGATACCTTTACGGTAACTGAAGGGCTTAACTTTGAATTTTTAAATAATTATAATTTTCAGAAAGACTCAGATTCTAACAGCTCTTTTTTAATACATTCAGGACGTTTCACTTTTCAGATAGACCGAAAAGGAAGCTTAATAGATTGGAATACCTGCAAGCTAAGACCCCGACCTTTTACAGGCGAAAGTGTTACAGTGAATAATGGTCGTGCTTTTTTCATAGGAAAGGAACCGCAAGCCGGGGACATTTTCCATATTAACAATACCGGGTACATAATCAAGGAAAAAAACCGAACCTATTACACGGATTGGACCAAATGGGGGGATGATAAGAATTTAGATCTTGCTTTTCAGTTAGCGTGCTTCACTGACGCAAAACTACCTGAAGATGGCATTTATACGATTGAAGCCTATGAAGCTATTTTATACGCTCCAAAAAATGAGGTGGATGCTTATTTAGTTTTCAAGGCTAACTTTGATTTCCGAAGTTATCCAACTACTGAGTTTGGAGATAGAGAAATTCTCTCAGGCGCTACGGTTGGGCACTTATGCTACAATCACGATGTAATAACGCTTTGGGCAAAGGATTCTTCTCTATTAGGATATTACCGGCAGACTCAGGACAACGGGAAAACTAACGGTTACAATATGGTAAACTGTGTCGGCTTTGAAAATGAGTTCAACCCGCCGGTAATAGTTACACAAGATAAGGATAAACCAATGCCAGAGGTAGTTTTAGAAATGTTGGCATGGACGAAAGAATTTTGATAGATGTTAGGTGATATTTTGGTAGTGCGGAAAAGGAGCGGTTTATGACTGCTCCTTTTTTTTGACATAAAAGAACCAGCCAACCCCCAAAGCGATGACAACTAAAAAAATACCCAATACGGTGTTTGGCTTCCGCTCAACCTTTTTCTCAAAGACTTCTTTACTTGTAATCCGTTCATAAGCATTTATACTATCCTTCTTGGCCTCAGACGCCTTTACCTGTGTAAT
>JBDNFQ010000264.1:0-9827 GCA_041689715.1 Bacteroidia bacterium | reverse complement strand
TTTCTCTCAATCTTTATTATGCTTACAATGCTAATGCAAGTCTAAAGGAGTTTCTGACCATAGGGAATAGCTTGTCTACCGAAGTGATCATCGAAGAATACCTACCCAAACAGACTCGTTTGGTCTACTTGGCCATTCTCTATTTTGTATACCGTGCCGGGGTATTTATTTATCAGACGATAATCATGTGTAGCCATAAGCACAGCCGTGCCATTGATTGCTATATTATGCAGCAGTTCTAGTATTTCATCGCTCACTTCTGGGTCTAGATTACCGGTAGGTTCATCTGCGAGGATGAGCTGCGGACTATTAAGCAATGCTCTTGCTATTACCACTCTCTGCTGCTCACCACCGCTTAGTTGGTGTGGTTTTTTGTCTAGTATCTTGGATAAACTTACCGAGTCTATTACCTCGTCTATTCGCTTAGCCACTGCCTTTTTATCTTTCCAGTCTGTAGCGTATAGCACAAATTCTAAGTTCTCTTTTATACTGCGGTCATAGAGTAGACTAAAGTCTTGAAACACCATCCCTATCTTTCTTCTTAGCATAGGCACATCCTCTTTTTTTATGTCCGTGAGTTTATATCCTGCTACTTCACCTTCACCATCCTTGAGGGGTAAATCTGCATAGAGCGTTTTGAGCAAACTGCTCTTGCCACTCCCCGTTTTACCAATGATATAGGCAAACTCACCTGCCTGCACTGCTAAGTTTACATTACTAAGCACCTGTACTAGATTGTGCTGTATTACGAATGCATCTACTAACTGTACTACCTGTTTATCCATCTATCTCTAAGTTAAATCGCTCTTCGAACTCCTTTAGTATAGGAAACTCTTTGGCCATCACATCAAATTGTTCTTTTGGCGTGAAAACTTTGTATTCACTTACCTCCTTGGCGTTTACTCTGCATTCTATCGCTTCCAAAGTATAGGACGCTTTAGAGAAATACTGTCTAATCTTTCTGGTCTCCTCGTCTATGCCATCTGCTACTAGCTTAGATCCTACGGTAAAAGTCACTACACCACTAGCTACCGTAATCAATGGATCTGAGAAAAATGCAGCTAAACTGCTTCTTTTTTGTGCTATTAGTTCTGCACCATAAGCTTTAAAAAGGTCTGTAGCTGCTTCTAGTGTGAGTTCTTTTAGCCCATCGGTGGCTAGCTCTTCTTCTTTTTTCACCACTTTTTGCGTGGTAGCTCTGCTGCGATGCACTCCACTGCGTAGCCCACCCAGTTTCACGGTGGCTATTACTTCATCTTCTTTCTTAAAACTTGTTTTAGGAGCGGCCACCGTTTCTGCCGTTTCACCCTCCACTGCTTCTGCAGCAAATAGATGAGAGAAGAAACCCGAATTTATAAGCTTGTCTAGCCTAGGCTTTTTTTTTTAGTTACGTCTATAGCGTGTTGTAGCGAAGCTAGTTTTATAAGACATAACTCTACGTGCAGCCGTTGGTTTCGGCTAGTCTTGTAACTTGTATCTGACTCGCCCAGTAGATTAATCGCATTTATAATAAACGATGCACTTACTGACTTAGCTTGAGAAAGGTACTTGCCCGCTAGCTCTTTAGATTTCTCTAATAGCTGCTGACTATTTGCATTTTGGGCTACTAGCAAATCTCTAAAATGACTTGCAAGTCCGTTTATAAATAGCTGACCATCAAAACCATTGCGTTGTATCTCATCGTACATTACAAGCACACTACTTATATCTCCGCTCACGAAGCCGTCTGTGATTTTGAAATAGTAATCGTAGTCTAGTATATTCAGATTTTCAATGACCTCAGCATAGGTAATCTTACCTTCTGTACCAAAACTAGCCATTTGGTCGAAAATAGAAAGAGCATCTCTCATGGCACCATCTGCCTTTTGAGCGATAAGGTGCAGAGCTTCCTCTTCTGCTTCTATTTTCTCATCTTTTGCTATTCCTTTTAGGTGAGTAACTATCTGAGGTATGGTGATTCTATCAAAATTGAATACCTGACATCTAGATAATATAGTAGGCAATATTTTGTGCTTCTCCGTAGTAGCCAATATAAAGACGGCGTAACTAGGAGGTTCTTCCAGTGTTTTCAAGAAAGCATTGAAAGCCGCAGATGAAAGCATATGTACCTCATCTATGATATATACTTTATAATTTCCTGTTTGTGGCGGTATACGTACTTGTTCATTTAGAGCTCGTATATCGTCTACCGAGTTGTGCGATGCAGCATCTAGTTCAAAAATATTGAAAGAGAAGTCATACCCTTCTGGCACAGTACCTTTGTTTATTTCCCTTGCTAAGATACGAGCACAAGTGGTCTTGCCCACACCTCTAGGACCACAAAATAAGAATGCTTGAGCTAATCGATTATGGGTTATCTCATTGATTAAAGTCTCGGTAATATGCTCTTGACCTACAACCGTATCAAAGGTTTCTGGCCTATATTTTCTAGCACTTACTATATAACTTCCCATTGGAGTGCAAAGTATGTTTTCTGTGCTTGTTTAAACAAGTAGTGTTGAAAAAAATGAGGAGCAATTAACAAGTAAGTTGAGAAATGCACCTTTGAAGATATGTAATAAGAGTAAAAAGGCCTAAAAACCTGTAAAAAGATAAGAATATATTGCATAATAATTTTACTTTTGCAGCCCTTTTATAAAAATAAACAATATAATAATGGAAAAAACTAATTACGAGTCTGTAGTTGTACTAACACCCGTGCTTAGCGAAAAGATGTTGCAAGAGGCAGTATCTAATTTCGAGAAGCTGATTACAGAAAACGGTGGAGAGCTCATCCACAAAGAAAATTGGGGCCTAACTAAAATGGCTTACCCAATTCAGAAAAAAACAACTGGTTTCTACCAAATTTACGAATTTGCTGCTGAAGCAGATACGGAGATAGTAGACAAGTTGGAACTGGCGTTTAGAAGAGATGAGCAGGTACTTAGATACCTTACCATCAAGCTAGACAAGCACGCTCTTAAGTACAACGAGAGAAGAAGAAACGGAGAATTTAACAAGCCTAAATCGAAAGAAGCTCCTGCAGTAGCAGAAAAAGAAGCTCCCGTAGTAGAGGCTGAAGTAGAACCAGTATCTAACGACCAAGCGGAATAAGATTATGGCAAAAAGAAAAAGATACACCAGAACGCCTATAATACGTCCTAAGAAGTATTGTAGATTCAAAAAAAGTGGTATTAAGTACATAGATTATAAAAATCCAGATTTTTTAATGCCTTTTATTAACGAACAAGGAAAATTACTACCTAGAAGAATTACAGGTACTTCTCTTAAGTTCCAAAGAAAAATCGCTGTAGCGGTAAAAAGATGTAGACACATTGCTCTTTTGCCATACGTAGCAGATCAAATGAAATAAGTTTAACCAAATAAAATTTAACGCAATGAAAGTAATATTAAAAGATTTCGTGAATGGCTTTGGTGAGAAGAATGACATCGTAATAGTAAAAAACGGATACGGTAGAAACTTCCTTATACCTCAAGGTCTAGCCACTATAGCTACTCCGTCTGCTATCAAAATGGCAGAGGAAAACGTGAGACAAGCTGCTCACAAGCAAGCTAAAATAGTAGCTGACGCTAAAGCAGTTGCAGAAAAACTTAAGGATTTCAAAGTAACTGTGCCTACTAAGGCTGGTTCTAATGGAAAAATATTTGGTTCTGTAACAACTATGCAACTAGCTCAAAGCCTTGCAGACAGAGGGTTTGAAATAGATAAAAGAAAGATATCTGCTCCAGATATGAAACACATAGGAGAGTATAAGGCTACTATCAGTTTACATAAAGAAGTTTCTGTAGAGATAGATGTAGAGGTAGTACAAGAATAAATTAATTCGATTCTTTCGAATAATAAATGTGAAAATCCCGATAAAAGTCGGGATTTTTTTATGCCCGAAATGTAGAGGATTACGTGATTCGTTACTCGTGCCGAAGTGCTTCTATTGGGTTTATTTTAGACGCCTTGTACGCTGGCCAAATCCCTGCACTTAAACCCACAAGTGTGCATACTCCCAAGGCTAGAAACATCCAATTCCAAGGTACTATAAAACTACCCCCGATGTAGTTGCTTGTAATATTACCTATGATGAGTCCTAGTAATATACCGCCTAAACCCCCTATTTGGCAAATAGTAATTGCCTCTATTACAAACTGATTTAACACCGTAGCACTTTTAGCACCTATAGCTTTACGTGTTCCTATCTCTTTGGTACGCTCGGTTACCGATACCAGCATAATATTCATAAGAGCTATAGCTGCTCCTATAAGTGTAATACCCGCTATAAAAACAGCCCCTAGCAGAATAACTTGCAAGTTTTCCATCAATGCAGCAGAGATACTATCAGATTTGATAATGCTAAAGTTCGTTACTTCCTTTACTTTTAGTTTTCTAACTTGCCTAAAAAGATTCTCTGAATAGGCCGCCACTGCATCTAGTGCATTCACATCACTCACAGCCACACCTATATTATAGGATGTATTAGCTTGAGGATACTGAGCTCTAGCCAAACTAACAGGCACCAGCACTATCCTATCTCCTCCAAAATCAAACGCACCTCCTTTGGATGAGAATAGTCCCACGACTCTTAGTTTTACCCCTCCTACCTTTATAGACTCATTGATACAATCTGCCTTACCAAAGAGTTTCTCTTTAATTTCTTGACCTATGACAGCCACACTAACATTTCTTTCTACATCAGAATCCGTTATCATTCTGCCTTCGGCCAAATCATAGCCAGCCACACTCAAGTAGGTGTTGTCTCCTCCTATTATATTGGTATTAGGATTAGTTTTATTCTTCTTGTATTTAGCTATCGCATTCCATGAGTTATTTGAATTTACAGATACATCCGCATTATACTCAAACCTTTCTTTGAACTCTTGAGCTTCTTTATATGAGATGTTTTCGAAATACACACGCTTATTATTTCTACCTAAGCTAAATCCAGAGGATCTATTTTGAATATTAAAAGAATTAGCACCCATAAAACTAAAATTCTTTACCAGACTAGTTTCTATTCCGTCTATAGCTGTAAGTATTCCTACGAGTGCCATTATACCCAAAGAGATAATAAGACTTGTAATAATAGTCCTTGTGAGATTGCCTCTTATAGACGTGAAAGCCTCTTTTATATTTTGGTATACGGTCATTTGATTGTTCAAAGTAAGCCAATACTCTCCTCAATAGGGACCACATCTATTAACACTAGAGTATTTTCGATTTTAATTCGAAAAAACTTGGTGGCGAGACTATCATACTCTTAAATTCGTTTGCTCGTTATGATACTATATGAAATATCAGGATTGCAAGTGTTAGTCAATATACTATACTTCGTAGTCCCTAGCTTACTAGTCTTTGGGGTAACTTACTACCTTATTAATAAATTCTTTGAAGAGCAAAGAAAACATAGACTCTTAGAGCTTAAAAAAGAACAAATACGAGAGCTTACTCCTATCAAGTTACAAGCATACGAGCGGTTAACACTCTTTTTAGATAGAATAAGCCCAGAAAACCTAGTAGTACGTTTATCTAAATCCGGACAATCTGCTAATCAGTTGAGACACGAACTCATACAATCTATTACAAGTGAATTCAATCATAACATATCCCAGCAAGTATATGTGAGCAATGACTGCTGGAATATGATAAAAGCGGTAAAGGAACAAACAATCGGTATGGTAGAAGCTTGCTACCAAGAATGTGGAGATACAGAAAGTGGCTCAGGACTTGGCAAAAAGATATTGACCAAACTAATGCAAGATAAGACTACACCTACTCAACGTGCAATAGAACTAATGAAACAGGAAATTGAAATCACATTTTAAACTATTCATAATTCTTGCATTTGCTAGCTGTAAAGTAAAAGGGCCAGTTACTGCATTGCCTACTACTAATATAGCAATAGACAGCACTATAGTAGAAAACGATAAGGTGAAGTCTATAATAGAACCCTATACACAAAATATGGCTGCTGCTATGGATGAGGTTATTGGTTTCAGCCCTGCATTCTTAGAAAAGAAAAAACCAACTAGTATTCTAGGTAGTTTTATGGCAGAGGCTGTATATCAAGCTGCTTCTGCTACTGGTGAGCGTGTAGATTTCTGCTTACTTAACTATGGAGGGATAAGAAGCACCTTAGATTCTGGAGAAATAACAGTAGGTGAAGTATTCAAACTAATGCCCTTCGAAAATGAAATCACTATCTTAACCTTATCTAAAGTGCAACTCGATACCCTTTTTAAAATAATAGCAGCTAAAGGTGGTGAACCATTCGTAGATCATCTGTGGAAAGATCAGACAGCATATCATATACTAAATCGGACAGCATATAGAGTAGCTACTAATGACTATATGGCTAACGGAGGAGATGACTACTCTATTTTGACAGAAGCACCAGAAAGGATAGATACAGGGATTAAGATAAGAGATGCTCTAATCACCTTCGTAAAAAATAATAATGCTATACCCCTAGAATATAAGCCTTCGAAAAATTGAGAAGAAAAGAATTCATATATAAAGCAGGACTAATAGCTGCTGGAGCTGCCATATCTCCCTTACACTCCTTGGCTAAGGATAGCGATAGGCTGATAATACTACATACCAATGACTGGCATAGTCACATAGAGCCATTCCCTCATTCTGATAAGAAATATCCAGGACTAGGAGGTGCAGCCAAAAGAGCAGCATTAATAAGTAAGATAAGAGCAAAGCACAAAAACGTGCTTCTACTAGACAGTGGGGACATTTTCCAGGGTACACCTTATTTTAATTACTATGGTGGTGAGTTAGAGTTTAAACTAATGAGTGAAATGGGTTATGATTTCGCAACCTTAGGAAATCATGATTTCGATGCAGGCCTTGATGGGTTTGCAAAACAGTTGCCACACGCTAGTTTTAAATTTTTATGTGCTAACTATGATTTTACAAATACAATACTAGATGGAAAAATAGAACCATACTCTATTATAAAAAAAGGAAAGTTCAAAATTGGCGTATTCGGAATAGGAATAGAGTTAGAAGGGCTAGTGCCAAAAAATCTATACGGAGAAGTGAAATACCTAAATCCTATAGAGAAAGCAAATAAGACAGCTCTTGCATTAAAAAACAAAGGATGCAACCTAATAGTCTGTCTATCTCATTTGGGATACGAGTACAAAGGTAATAAGGTGAGTGATAAAGTTTTAGCCCAATCGTCTAATAATATAGACTTAATATTAGGGGGTCATACACACACTTTTTTGAGTTCTCCACAAGGAGTGAAGAACCAAAATGGGAAAGAAATTTTCATCAATCAAACGGGTTGGGCCGGTATAAACTTGGGACGTATTGATTATGAGACTAATAGCTCAAAAGCCCCATCTATACTAGGGTACTCTTACTCAAAAATTTTGTAAAATCAATACTAAATTGATTTTTTTAGAAACTTTTTTTACCACAACTTGCACCCACAATTGAAAGGGAGCCCTCTAAATTGTCATTTAAATTTACTTAACTTTATAATAACCAAAAACTTATATGAGCGAGCAACACGAAACAGTGTGGAAAAAATGCCTTCAAACAATCAAAGACAATGTTAACCCACAAAGTTTTAAGACATGGTTTACTCCAATAAAACCACTAAAATTAGAAGACAAGGTACTTACAATACAAGTTCCAAGTCAATTTTTTTATGAATGGTTAGAGGAACACTATGTAGCTTTACTCAAAAAAACCTTAGAAAAGGAACTAGGAGCTGGCTCCAAGTTAGAATATAATGTAATTGTAGAAAACAGTAATGGTAATGCTAGACCATATACTGTGAGTATGCCTACTCGTAATGTTACTCATAATAATAAAAACGAAATGGGTATGCCGATTAACTTATCTAACAATATACATAACCCCTTCATAATACCAGGTCTTAAAAAACTGAATGTAGATTCACAACTTAACTCTAATTACACTTTCGATAATTTCATAGAAGGCGAATGCAATAGATTAGCTCGATCTGCTGGATATGCTGTGGCCAATAAGCCAGGAGGTACTGCTTTCAATCCACTTATGATTTTTGGTGGTGTAGGTTTAGGTAAAACGCATTTAGTACACGCCATAGGTAATCGTATCAAAGAAATATCGAGCAACAAATCTGTGTTATTTGTTTCTTCTGAAAGATTTATCCATCAATATGTAGATAGTGCTAAAAATGGTAACTACAATGATTTCTTGCACTTCTACCAAATGATCGATGTGCTTATAGTAGACGACGTTCAGTTCTTTGCTAAAAAAGAGAAGACACAAGAGATTTTCTTTCAAATATTCAACTACCTACACCAAAACGGAAAACAGCTAATACTTACTTCTGATAGAGCCCCTAAGGACTTAAAGGATGTAGACGAAAGATTGCTATCTAGATTTAAGTGGGGTCTGTCTGCAGACCTACAAAATCCTGACTTTGATACCCGTGTTTCTATCTTAGAACAAAAGATGTATCAAGATGGAATCAAGTTTGCCCCTGAGGTAATAGAATATGTAGCTAATAAAGTAGATAGTAATATCAGAGAATTAGAAGGAGCTCTTATTTCACTTATTGCTCAAGCTTCTCTCAATAGAAAAGAGATTGACCTAGATATGACCAAGAAGATGATGAAGAACTTCGTAAAGAATTCTTCACGTGAGATCTCTATTGAGTTTATCCAGAAACTTGTATCAGACTACTTTGGTGTGAGTGTAGACCTAATGAAGTCTAAAACACGTAAAAGAGAGATAGTACAAGCTCGTCAGATCTCTATGTTCTTTGCTAAGCAGCTTACACAAGCTAGCCTGAAAAACATAGGAATGTACTTCGGTGGCAGAGATCACTCTACGGTAATACATGCATGCCAAACGGTAAATGACCTGATAGATACAGATAAGAAATTTAAATCTGATGTAGATGAATTATCTAAGCGTATCAAGATAAATACGTACTAAGTCTTCACATACCTTATAAAAAAATCCCTTCCAAAAAATTTTGGAAGGGATTTTTTTATGCTTTGGATTTCTTAACTAATTAAGTGACTATTCTTTGATGAATTTACTTCTAAATAGGGCGTCTTCTGCACGAATCTCAATAAAATATAAGCCAGAATGTAAACGTGATACATCTATTTGCTTAGCAGCTAGACCTGTAAGTAGCAGATTGCCCTTGTAGTCATACACTCTATATTCAGAGTCCCCAACTAAACCTACTATAGAGAGCAACCCTTTTACAGGATTGGGGTAGATTTCTAATGCCAGTACTTCTAATTCCCTATCTGATAGTAATGCTCTTGCTACCGCTGCTGCTGAGTTACACCAATCTAATGAGGTAGAATCTGACAAATATTTTGAATGCAAAAATAAAAGAGTATCATCTGCACAGCACGAAACAAGGGTCATTTGAATTCCGCTATTTTGATCAATAGCATCGTGCAAAATGTACTGAAATAAACCAAGAGGCCCGACATTGCTCCCTATTGCAGGCAAATGCATATCGAGCGGATAATACTCCCATAGGTTATCAAAAATCTGGGTACTAACGCTATCTCCGGTCAACAAAGCAAACTTTGAAATATCGTAAATAGGTGTAGATTCACTTACTCCATCTTTGGGTATTGATACACTAAAAGTATCGCCAATCCCAAGTTTAAAGTCATAAATAAGTGTCTGAGGAATGGTATCACCATCTATAGTAATCAACGATGCAAACAATCTATTTTGAACTTCTATCAACTTGCAGATACTATAATTACCTCGCAAATCCCCCTTAATAGTCTCACGCTGAAGGGTGTAGAATATAGTGTCTGAATTCACTGAATCAACAGAAATACTATCCTTAACT
>JBDNFQ010000263.1:0-12233 GCA_041689715.1 Bacteroidia bacterium | reverse complement strand
CGTGCCACTACATACGAAGAAACATATAAAGAATGGAATAGTTGCACTTTGGTATATTACAGAGACCAAAGAGCAGCTGCAAGCTATGCTACCCCCAACGTGGCTAGATAAACTAGACCTAGATAAAGTTAGTACGCATAATCTTGCTGCTCGGGTGTTAGCACATCAGGTAAGTCCCGATTTTGCTCCATTAGAAAAAGACGAGTATGGCAAACCTTACTTTGATAGTGAGGACCACAAAATAAGTATCACACATGCAGGAGAATACGCTGGTTTTATGCAAACCGAAAAGCGAGACTGCGGTATAGACATGGAAGAAATAACCGAGCGTGTGCGGAGGATACAGTCCAAGTTCATTAGAGAAGATGAAGAGCTTTTTTTAGCAGAAGATCTAAAAGGGCTCTTCGCCGTTTGGTGTGCCAAAGAAGCCATGTACAAGCACTACGGGCTTAAGGCTCTTGATTTTAAAAACAACATGAAACTAGACTACCAAAAACTAGCAGAAAAAGGGACGCTTACTGGCCATATTTTTAAAGGTGACTATACCGTATCACTAGAGCTAGACTATGAGTTTTTTGATAATTACTTACTCTTGCATACGAAGTAATCCCGTTATATAACCTTTACAATTTGGAGGGTTAAGGATGTATTTTGTGCTTAATTGAGACTCCTTTTTTTATGCATAGCCGCAGCTACGGATTAAAAAATAGCTGAAAAGTAAGAGCAAAAGACGAAGTTTGACCCCAAAGAAGATAGTTTAAAATAACTTCTATGAGCAAAATAATTTGGATAACAGGAGCCGGCACCGGCATAGGCAAAGCATTGGCTTTAGCCTATAATGAGGATGGGAACACCATCATACTCTCGGGTCGTAAAAAAGCCCGACTGGAAGAAGTAGCCAGCGTACTATCAAATGCATATATACTGCCCCTAGACGTGGCAGATGAAGTGACCATAGCAGCTGCAGTAGCAGAGGTAGAGGCCAAATTTGGCCAAGTAGATATCCTCATAAATAATGCAGGAGTAAGCCAACGAGCATTGGTCGCAGAAACATCCAATGAAGTAGGCCGCAAACTGATGGAAGTCAATTTCTTTGGCAGCATACACCTTACTAAAGCTGTACTCCCACTTATGCTAAAAAGGGGCAAAGGCAATATCGTAGGGATGAGCAGTGCTGCGGGCAAATTTGGATTTCCACTTCGCTCCTACTATGCAGCGAGCAAGCACGCACTACACGGTTTCTATGAAGCTCTAGGACTAGAACTAAAAGACACAGACATACACACCACTGTAGTATGCCCGGGAAGAATAAAAACAGACATCAGCAAAAATGCTCTGAAAGGTGACGGAGCAGCTCACGCAGAGATGGACCCAGGACAAGCCAAAGGAGTAGATGTACATGTTTGTGCTGCTAAAATAAAACGAGGCATATCAAATAATAAGGGGGAAATTTATGTGGGCGGTACCGAGATTTTGATGATTTACTTTAAGCGATACACTCCTTGGTTATTTAGATTCATTGCAAAAAGAATTAACCCAAAGTAATTGAGCTAAAATTCTATTTGCTCAACCTACCTAGTTCTTTTACTTTCGCCACCCTTGAAAAAAGAAATAAGCGGAATACAACAAATGGGGATTGGCATCCCTAACGTTCACGAGGCTTGGACGTGGTATCGTAAAAACTTAACTATGGATGTGCCGGTTTTTGAAGAAGCGGCTACAGCAGCTCTTATGCTCCCATATACAGGCGGCCAGCCACACGACAGACATGCTATCCTAGCTATGAATATGCAAGGTGGTGGCGGTTTTGAGATATGGCAATACACTAGCCGTACTCCTGTAGCAGCTAGCTTTGAGCCAAAACTTGGAGATCTAGGTATCAATATCTGTAAGATAAAAAGTCCTAATGTAAAAGAAGCATTTGCTGATTTTGACAAGACTTACTTAGTATCCAAAGAGGTAGAAACTACACCCAATGGACTAAAACATTTCTTTGTAAAAGATCCCTATGGCAATCACTTTCAAATCATAGAATCAAATGATTGGTTCCAAGATAGAGGGGATACTACAGGTGGCGTATACGGTGCTATAATTGGCGTTTCTGACATTGAAAAGTCTTTAGCGTTCTATACCTCTGTGCTAGGTTATGATGAAGTAGTATGGCAAGGAGAAGGTGAGTTTACCGATCTTCAATCACTAAAAAGTGGCAAAAGCAACTTCAAACGAGCTATACTGACACATAGTAAAGCACGAAAAGGCGGATTCAGTCCATTACTGGGCAAGACTCAGATAGAACTAGTCCAAAACCTAGATGAAAAAGGACAGAATATTTACGAAGGAAGATACTGGGGAGACCTCGGTTTTATCCATCTTTGTTTTGATGTGATAGGGATGAAAGCCCTACAAGAAGAGTGCGAAGCCGCTGGACACCCATTTACCGTAGATAGTGCTAACTCTTTTGACATGGGAGAAGCAGCAGGACACTTTAGCTACATAGAAGACCCGGACGGTACGCTCATAGAGTTTGTAGAAACACATAAAATACCAATCCTAAAGAAGATAGGATGGTACTTGGATTTAACAAAGAGAGATGCCCTAAAGCCGCTACCTCGCTGGATGCTAAAAAGCATGGGGCTGAACAGAAAGAAAGATTAAACGTTAGATACCAAGAATGTATAAAAAGTTAGGGTTCGTAATTACACTAGTATTCGTAGGAAGTATAGCCGTATGGTTTGGGTTAAAAAATAAAGTGGCCGTTGAGCCAGATATGACCCAGCACCCAGGATGGTTTGATCAATACAAAGAATTAAAAGGAGACGAGAATGGAAATATACCTCCTGGCATGGCAATGAAATGGTACAAAGCAGACCAATCTAATGCACTCTTATTAAAAAAAGACGAGAATAACCTAACCAATATTCAAGAAGTAGGCCCTTTTAATGTAGGTGGACGTACACGAAGTATTCTAGTAGACTATAGTGATGCCAATAGATTTTTATGTGCAGGTGTATCTGGCGGTATATGGGAAACTAAAAACGCTGGTTCGTCGTGGGATAAAATCAATGATTATGCTCCTACGCTTTCTGCCACTAGTATTACCCAGAGCCCTTTTAATCATGACCTATTTTATTACGGTACAGGTGAGCCTATGGGCAACTCCTCAGACTTAGGAGGCCTTGGTCTATTTAAGTCAGAAGATGGAGCCGCATCCTTCCAACACTTGGAGCATACCTTGACTACTGCTCTCACAGGCATTTGGGACGTAGAGCACTCTTTGGTATACGACAGCACGATCTATGTAGCAACCCAAAGCGGCGGTCTATGGAGGAGCACTGATGCTGCACAAACATTTACTAGAATATATGCTACAGGGACTCGCATACACGAAATAGAGGTTCGAGAAGATAGTATTATTATGATTTCTATAAATGGATATGGCATAGTAGAAATACACGAGCGAACTCTGGTAACAAAAAGACTCAACGGAGGCGATTGGCCTACCTCGGGCTATAGCAGAGTGAGTTTTGACTATGTGCGAGACTACCCACAAGTAATGTACGCTCAACTAGCCTCTTCTGATGGGTATGACATCAATAGTCTGTATAAAACTTCTAATGGAGGCACTACCTGGACTAAACTTACAGACCCCCCGAATAACGTAAGCTATGCACAGGCATGGTACTGCTTTAAACTTTCTACCGCTCCTGCTGATACCAATTTTGTAGTAAGTCTATGTGTAGACCCTACTTACTCTAGCGATGGAGGTCAAACTTGGAGGACTATGGCAGATCCACATGCAGACTATCACGAGGTTACTTGGATAAATGATAATGACTTTTTAGTAGGTAATGATGCTGGGGTAAATAGATTCAGAAAGACAAATATGACCACCTTCACTAATCTAAATAATGGACTTAACATTACTCAGTTTTACGCAGGGCACTTCTATCCTACTGGAAATTCTGTAGTAGGTGGAACTCAAGATAACGGCACACGATTTAGCAATAACGGCTCGACTAATTTCTCTAATATAAACGGTGGGGATGGTTCATTCTGCTCTGTAAACCAGCAAAATGATGGTATACGATATGTGTCTTCTCAATACTTGAATATGAAAAGACAGAGTAGCTCAGGAAAGCAAGATATTAGCTCATACATTAGGACTCAAGTGGGTGGAGATGCTGGCGTTTGGTTTATTAATCCATTTGAAATAAACAATCTAGATGGTGACCAAATATACGTACCAACACGTGATGAAGTTTTCCGCTCACTAGACGGAGGCGATAGTTGGATACAACTTACTGAGAGCGTACTAGGAGATGCTTATGCAGTAGGACTAAGCAATAGTGAAGACCCTATAGCCTATATAGGTGGGACCGGGTCTAGACTATACTATGTGAAAAAATCAGCTAGTGCAGGCCCAGGAGAAGAGGTTCCTATTTGGGGACAAGGATTTTTACCTGACAGAAAATTCTTAGGCCATACAATCGGCTGCATAGAAGTAGACCCAAATGATGAAAGTACCATTTATTGTGGGCTAACCAATATAGACGAAGATCCTAGAATTTGGAGAATACGCTATGCTAATAGCGACTCTGCACAATACGATGATATAAGTGCTAACTTACCCCAGAGTCTGCCCGTAAACTGGATAGAAATAGATCCTGATATGAGTGACCATATCTTGATAGGAACAGACTACGGATTGTATACCTCTTTAAACGCTGGACAAAGCTGGAACAAAGAAACTCGATTTCCTAATGTACCAATAGACCAAATAAGACTAAGACACAGCGATAGAAAACTATATATATTTACGCACGGCAGAGGAATATGGACAGCTGATTTGCGAGATAATCTTGTAGCAAGCTTGCCTAAAGCAACAGCACCTGTAGTGACTATGTACCCAAATCCTGTAGCAAATAGACTAAATATAAAAGGACAATTTACTTCGCTAGTTATTTACGACATGAAGGGCCAAAAAGTATTGACGAGCAAGAATAGAACTATAGATCTTTCAAGTCTACAAGCAGGCACTTATTTCGTGCAAGTAGCAGACAAGCAAATTTATACTACTAAAAAGATTATTATACAGCGATAGATAAGCTATCGTAGAGCATCTATTATCTCTTTTCGTTGAGATAATAGTGTGTTTTTAATTTCGTCTTTTAAGCTTAAGAATTTTAGCTCGCACCAAATGTGCGGCCACGAATACACAAGCCTAAACCAGCAAATAGCTCCGTACATTCCACCTGCCGTAAAAAGTATCCACCAATAAGAAGGGAAAACTATTGCCGTAAGTATTGCTACGCCAATTGCAAGTAAAAGAGACTGTATCATTCCTATACCAGCCTTCACTGCATCTCTAAATACAATATTCTTATACTTGCCTGCTACGAAACGGTCATTCAATTTCCAAAGCACCCACCATATAGCAAATATTGGCAAGCTAAAACCTAATGTAACTATAGCCAGTATAGCAGATAGGTAATCGAAACCTCGGTTACCCACGTTAGAATCTAATACGCCATTTTCTTTTATCGTTTTTTGATACGCACTCACCCTAGCTGCTAAGCCTTCGTCCATAGTATTCGCCTTGGCTATGTCTAGCTCCCATCTATCCTTTATTTTAAAAGGAATGGATTCATAGTTTTCGTTTACCATCATGGTATGTACAAATTCCTTTTCATCCGTAAAATCTCCATTCGTCGCCACAAATGTGGCATCAAAAGCTTTTTTAACCTGGGCGGTAACCATATTAGCAAATGCTTTTTCATCTTGCTTTATCATATCCGTATACTCTTTTATAGGTATAGGCTTATGGTAGGTTACATGTACTGTTTTTTGTAATGTAGGCCAAAAGTCTGTGTAGTTTAGCGAGGTAGGTACTACGTGTAAATCCATCTCATAGTTACTTCTTTTTGCCATTTCTACAGCCATTGCTCCTGTTCCTTTTTTCATTGGACGCAGAGCCTTCTCTGGATAAGCCTCCCCTTCGGGAAAAATAAGAATGCCGTGTTTTAATTTAAAACGCTCATACAGCTCATCCATAGTTCTAGCATTTCCACTTCTGGCCGTTTTAGGATCTGCGTCTCTAGCCCTGAAAATAGGTAGAATACGCATACTCCGTAGCATATAATTAGCCACAGGATTAGCAAAAGCATCTCCTCTAGCTAAGGTATACACCCTTCTTCTGCTTATATGTTCAAATATAATCCCATCAAAAAATGAATTAGGATGTGTAGCAGCAATTAAAACAGGCACATCTTTAGTAAAATTCTCTATTCCATCAAAATGGACCTTCCTCACCAAAACACCCACCGGAAGCCTAAGAGCATTCCTACACAAATGAAACATCCACTCGTTTACCATATTATCTTAATACTACTGTTCCTATTTGATCGGTTATTTTTTTTCTAATCTCTTGCAAGTTTGCATGAGCATTTAAGCATATTAAGAGATCTTCTTCTGACTCTACCACTTTGATTTCCTCTTGATTTTCTTTCATTAAAATATCAATATGTTTTAGCTTTAGATAATTCAGGTTTTCAACGACTTTACGCTTGTAGTTATCCTCATCTGTTTTAACGACTTTTTCAAAATTCTCTTCCCAGCCATTGCTCAATTTATACTTTGGGCTGATGACCTCTGCAGCTAGTTTACTCGTCTTTACATTTCTAATGAAATAGAGTTCATTCAGCACCTTATTCTCTGTAAAATAGTCGTAGGCATCTTTAAATATAGCTGAAAATTCTTCAGAAACTGGCCAAATTTCATCTTCTTCGAGTTCTTTAAAAATGTACTGGGCAATAGTATGCTCTTCGTCAAACTCACGGTCTGCATACAAGATGAGTGAGACTAAAAGATCTTGCTCTTGGTAATTTTTTTCATCTTTTTGTAATGCTCCCGGCGTATTCCCCTCAGAAAAACTAGGCGAGTAATCGAAGTCTGGCATCATAGCCTCTGATACTCCTGGCTCTGCATAGCGTGCCTCCCTCCTATCTTCTCGGTCTTTTATCTTCCGGTTTTCGAGTTTAAACTTATTCACCTCATCTACTAGTATTCGCTCTGGTATATCTAGCGATGTAGCGGTCTCATTAATAAAAGCAGCTCTTTTTAAAGGATCTGAAATAAATGCTATATTTTCTGCAATAGCCCGTGCAGTTTCAGCCTTTTTTATCGGATCGTGTTTATTCTCCCCTAATTTTATCTCGGTGATAAGCTGTATGAAGTTTTGTGCTTTCTCCGCTACATACCTTTGAAACTCTGAAGTCCCTCGTTTCTGTATAAAACTATCTGGATCTTCATCAGCAGGGAATAGAGCTATTTTTACATTAAGGTCTGCTGCTAGCAAGGTTTTTACATGCTTCATACTTGCATTTACTCCAGCCACATCACCATCAAAAGGCATAGTAATATTATGTGTGAAACGCTTGAGCAGGCGAGCCTGCTCCTCTGTAAATGCAGTACCACTAGCGGCTACTACATTTTCTACTCCGCTCTGGTTTAGACTTACCACATCCATGTAGCCCTCTACTAAGAAAACCTCATCTTTTATTCGGATATCATTTTTACTGATGCTCAGGCCATATAATTCCTTTCGCTTTTCATAAACTACCGTCTCTGGGCTATTGAGATATTTAGGAGCCTTTGTATCATTTTTTATAATTCTTCCACCAAAACCAAGCACTTTGCTACTTACATTATAAATAGGAAAAACGATACGTTCTATGAAAGTGTCTCGCAAATTACTTTCTAGTACGCCTGCATCTTCATTTATCTTTTTTACTAGGCCAGCATCAAAAAGCTGCAGTGCAGTATATCCGTTTTTGAGTCCTTCTTGCAGTAGATGTGTTTTATCTGTACCACTTAATCCTATCTGAAACTTATCTATAGTCTGCTGATTAACACCCCTTTCGTTCAGATACGGCTTATAGATAACCTTGCCATCTTGGCTATCATTTAACCGCTCATAAAAGTGTTTTCTTGCGAACTCTAGACAGGCATATACACCTTCTTTTATACGAGCTTCTTCTTTGAGCTCATTTACATCTATCTGACCTTCTTCTATTTCAATTTTAAACTTGTCTGCTAATAATTTTATGGCCAAAGGATACGCTAGACCCTCGTGCTCCATAATAAACTGAAAAATATTCCCTCCTTGCCCACAACTGAAGCACTTGAAAATGCCCTTGCTAGGAGACACGCTCATACTCGCATTTTTATCGTCGTGAAAGGGGCACAGACCTTTGTAATTAGCTCCTGAACGTTTCAGCGTAACATACTCTCCCACTACTTCCTCTATGGTAGCAACGTCGAAGATTTTGTCTATGATGGCCTGCGGTATCATTTAATAGGTGCAAATAAACATATATTTCATGTAGGAACTGTCCTACAGGATAGTTCCTACATGCAAACGGGCAGTTCGTACATATTGTAGAGCAATTCCTACAAATTATTTACCTTTGACCTATGAACCTATCTGAAAGGATAAAACAACTCGCTGAGCAACATTTTGATGATTTGGTGGCTACTCGCAGACACCTACACAGCAATCCTGAGCTTAGTTTTGAGGAATATGAAACCACAAAATTCATAGCCAAAAAACTACAAGAAAGCGGATACGACCTACAAGCCATCACAGAAACTGGCGGATACATTGATATAAAAGGCAAAAATCCAGAGAGTAAAATCATAGCACTACGCGGAGATATAGATGCACTGCCTATCTTGGAGCAAAACCAAGTAGAATATAAGTCTAAAAACAAAGGTAAAATGCACGCCTGCGGTCACGATGTGCACACTACTAGCCTACTTGGAGCTGTGCGTATTTTGGATGAATTGAAAGACGAATTTGAAGGAACAGTGCGTTGCATCTTCCAACCTGGAGAAGAGAAACTACCCGGAGGTGCGAGCATTATGATACAGAATGGTGTACTCCAAAATCCCAAAGTAGAAAAGATATTGGGTCAACATGTGATGCCACTTATAGATGCAGGCAAAGTAGGTTTCCGCTCTGGACTGTACATGGCAAGTGCAGACGAAATCTACATAAAAGTAATAGGCAAGGGCGGACACGGAGCACATCCGCATCAAAATATAGATCCTGTAGCCATAGCTGCACAAATCATAACGCAACTACAAACTGTGGTAAGCAGACACGCAAAACCGAGCATACCAACTGTACTTAGCATTGGTAAGGTAATAGCCAATGGTGCTACCAATATAATCCCAGATGAAGTCTATATGGAAGGTACGTTCCGCACCTATGATGAAGAGTGGCGTATGCGTGCACACACATTGATCGAAAAATTGTGCAATGACATAGCTGAAGCTCACGGGGCTAAATGTGAAGCTGAAGTACGAAAAGGATATCCTTTCCTCAAAAATGATGAGGAATTGAGCAAAAATGCTCGAATGTGGGCTATGGAATATCTAGGAGAAGAGAATGTAGAGGATCTTGAAATATGGCCGGCAGGAGAAGATTTCGCTTACTACAGTCAAGAAATACCTGCTTGTTTTTATAGACTAGGCACACGTAACCAAGAGCGTGGAATCACCTCAATGCTGCATACTCCTACCTTTGATATAGATGAGAAAGCACTAAAAGTAGGAAGTGGATTGATGGCGTGGCTTGCAGTGAAAGAATTGACCAAAAAAGATTTATGATCTACGATATAAGACCTTCGTTCTCATTTAAAGATGCGAAATCAATACGAATGAAAGTCAATCATATATCAAAAAGTATTGAGCCCTACATCATAGTCCTGCAATCAAAAATAAGCAAGAGTCCACTATCATAAATCCTACAGTCTTAAATCAGCGTACAAAGTGAGCCAACACAAGCAACAACTCGGTAAGGAAGGAGAAGAGATAGCTACAGCTCATCTAATAAAGGAGAAGTACAAAATACTGGCAAGAAACTATAGAAGCGGAAGAGCTGAGATAGACATCATAGCGATGAAGGATGACCTCATTATTATAGTAGAGGTAAAGACTCGTGAAACAGACAAATACGGCAACCCAGAAGAAAGTGTAGGCACAGGGAAAATCAATATGCTGGCTCAAGGTGCAGAAGATTTTATGCTAGACCGAGATATGCATAACAATGTGCGGTACGACATTATCTCCATCATCAAAAATCAATATAAAATAGACGTACATCATTTGGTAGATGCCTTTTGGCCGGGGTTGTATTGACAGTTATGACCCATTTAAAACTAACCATTCTATAAGCATTTCTCACCTTACCCAACTGGGCATAGAAGTACAAGGTGATGGCGGATACTTGTTCATTTTAGCTATGGTTGTCTTTGTGACGAGTGCTGTCGTGCTTTGGATGGAGCGGAAGAATATTCCAGTGATTAGATCTCGGTTTTAAAGTATTAGTCCTAACTCAAAATACATAGCCAAGGGTCTGGCACCATTGAGCGGAGTAATCACAAACGGCATCTTAGACTCAGATGGATAGATCTCATCTGCATCCCACATTCTAGTATAAGATACCCCAAATCCTATATTAATCCGCTGATAGAGGTCTCCGTGTATCCCACACGAAAGACGCAGATACTGCGATTTCCTGTTATCATAAAGGTCTTCGTAGATGTAATCATCGTAAGGTCCCTGACCTTCAAATATTTCTCTAAACACATTATCACTTCTCATAAACCCGTACCCTGCACCTAGCTTAAAATATCCTGTCTCGTAAAAATCCATCTTACCTGACCTGTATTTCACATTAGGTATCATAAAACTAACGGAAGGCTCTATCCATCTACCATTGGACTCTACTTCATCATATGATTGAAATTTTTCTAGCTTCCGTGACTTTGTCCCAGCTTGCAATCCTAATTCTATAAATGAATATCTTACTTTACCGTACCCAGCAAATGACATGCCACCCTGACCACCTAGTAAACTCTGTGCCCCAATTCCGTAATGTATCTTTCGTATTGTATCTTCTTGTGCTACGCATATCACCATAGCTAAAGTCAAGATTAGTAGTCCAAGAAATCTCATCTTATGATTACTCCAAAATTTTGATGCACAGGCCACATTCTATGATTACTGATATCTACTGAGTTGCCATCGTAGTCCAAATCCTCTTTTTCATAATAAGACGGGAAGTAGCTAAAAAGATTATTATTGGTATCTCTTGACACTTCTATATCCACAAGACTCAGATAAAAAGCATCATTACACTCTTCTACCTTTGTACGGTAACTTATTTCTATACTATCACCTTGACCCCACCTATTATAAACTTGTATTAGCACTCTGTCTGAGTGAGCATCTATCGGCACTTTAATAGGATTTTCTGGCCCCATTCTCATACTTTCTCCTACGCCTTCCCCATTTTTATAGCTTACTATTAGAAAATTTTCAATATTAGTACTCATGTTTAGATAAGGACCTTCTGTAAAAGCAACAAAACAAAGAGGATCCTCATCACAAGAAATAACACCAAAACCAAGTGCTACTAATAATGCTATGAAGAGATACTTTTTCATTTAGCTCATTAACAATCCCTACAACTTCACCACCTTACGTCTTACAACATCTCCATTTGCAGAGATGAATGAAAGATAATACGTCCCTTGGGACCACATAGAAACATCATTTACTATCCACTCATTGCTAGCTTCTGTAGTATAGTTAAGTATCTCTTTACCTTGAATATCTGTAACACTGAGCACTCCTTTTTGTGGTACTTGCATTTTCCAATACAACTGATTAGCCACAGGATTACTCACCACTATGAAATTATCCAGAATAGCTTGACGACTAGAAGCTATAGTTCTAGCGGTAGTTAGTTTTATCGTAATTGGCAAGTGATCACTCATATTATACAAAGCGTCTATTACTGCTGCAGGAGCAGCATTATTGGTGCCTGAGTTGATATCACTATTGAAGTGATTTCCGTCATTTCCAAGAGCTTTGTAGCTACCTGGCACATACCCTAGCCCTCGTTCATTGTCCAACACTTCTTTGCCACATAGCACAAAATCGAATCGATCGTCTAAACCTCCACCACTATGGCACCCGCCACTTACTCTGGTGCTTTGCGTATGCACAGATGCGTAGGTTCCACTATTATTCCAAGAGCCTGATTTATTTATAGGATCATAAAAATTAATAGCTGTATTACTCCCATTTATTAGGTTTTGATATCCTTCTTCAGAACTCGTATATATGTTAAAATCACCCGACATTAGATAGGAGTGGTCTCCGTT
>JBDNFQ010000262.1:0-10700 GCA_041689715.1 Bacteroidia bacterium | reverse complement strand
TACGGAATGCCGCCTACCTCTGGTATCGGTATCGGGATAGATAGACTCGTGATGCTACTCACTAATAATGCTAGCATACAAGAAGTACTCTTTTTTCCGCAGATGCGTCCAGAGAAGAAAGCGATAGTAGTAGAACTCACTGAGCAAGAAAAAGCAGTACAAGAGCTACTAGCGGCCAACGATGGAGCCCTAGAAATAGGTGATCTGAAAAGCCGCATAGAAATGAGCGGTAAGCACTGGGATAAAGCTTTGAAGGGACTTGCTAAAAACGGAATCACCGAAGTAGCCAAAGTAGATGGCGTGGTGACTGTGAGTTTGAAGTAGCGGAGAATTACAATACTCTGCTTAATCCTATTCCATACCAAATTGGGTTCTGTTCGGGTCTGAAATCACTGCCGTAATAGTGAATAGGAGTGTATCCAATGTTACAATAAATGGATGTTTTTCTGGTTTTGCCTAGTATAAACTCTGGTCTTAGGAATAGTGTTAAATCATACTGCAGACTAAGGTTTCTGGTAGATTCATGTGCTAAATTAGACGGATATTGTCTGTCATATAGGTTTACATTTGGAAAGTATCTAACGCCATTATCCACTCCTAAAAAATAGTTAGAGCTTACACTGGTCGTATCAGCGTACTCAGCATATCCTGTGAGGAAATCATCTGTGAATTTAAAGTGCAGTTGTTGTCTCGCTCCAATGGACATGTGTAACCACTTTGTTGGTTTTAGTGCAATCGTATTTTCGTAGCTTAGTGCTAGTCGTCTTACCTTTTTATATGCACTAATAGATTTGACTTCTCTATACTCTCGTCTTTCCATTGAAATGCTATCAAAATCTAAGGTTTCTGCAATCGTATTGCTGCGTACAGTGCCAAGTCTATAATCTGCCAAAGATAGATTTAGACCTGCAGCGTGATTAAAATCGATATATTCAGTTGAAGCTATACTTGTAGATATACCTAAGTAGGTATTTCTAAAGTACACTGCCAAATAAGGACTATAGGATGATTGAGAATTTTCATACCCAAGACTATCATTACTATATACACGATACCTGTAGGTAAACGGGGCATCAAAATAATTGAAGTATTGAGGCAATTTATCATACCCCTTAGTGTCCTCATAGAAACCAATGTTTGATAGTTCCATTTTATTTACACTGTTCTCATACGATATTTTCCAATCCCTTTTTTTTTGGGCAGAGGAGAATAATGGTAGCAGAATGATTGTTAGTACTACTAGTATTTTCATAGTATTTCAAATTTAAAAAATAAAAGTTAATACTTAAGTCATTTTATACTTATAACATCTTATAGTGTCCTTATGCAATCCAAAACAAGAAATGAGCGGTGAGCAGTGGGATAAAGCTTTGAAGGGACTTGCTAAAAACGGAATCACCGAAGTAGCCAAAGTAGAAGGCGTGGTGACTGTGAGTTTGAAGTAGTTTTTTGGAGGTTAACTTTTAGAAGTTAGATTTTGAGATTGTAGAGGTTAGACTGGGAGGGTTGAATGATTTTATATCAAATATGTTCGTGTCCCCACGAACCGGAGTTCTAAGAAAGTTCGTGAGGACACGAACACCTTCCATTGGAATATTTTAATCTAAGGTCTTAATGTGTAAACACAACCGATGCCTAAATGTAGTGCTGTAAAGTGTGAATTGAAATCTTTGCCATACGCTCTTAAAAGTGTTAGACCTGTTATCTCATAAATTTCGAATCTCTGTTTGCTGCCAATTTTGATAGCTGGCTTTAGTAAAAGATTAGCCTCATACTGAATAGATGTTTTTCTATTGTGGCTAGAGTAGTCATAATATGGAGGGCTATCAATGGTATATAGTTTAAAGTCTTTTAATCTTGTTCTTCCGTCTCCTTCCCAAGAACCCATAGACCGTGATACATTAGTAGTGTCATAGGTGTCAAAATATTTAAGTTGGAACTGGTCTTTCACTTTGAGGTGTATTATATGTCGAAGTACGATATCTATAGACCACCGTTTCCCTGAAATGCCAAAAGAATTTTGATACAAAAGACCAATTCTGCTTACACTCTTATATCGGTCTATATAGCTTGTGTGCACTACCTTCTTGGTTGGATTACCTAAGGTGTCATAGTCAATAAAAGTAGTTGTAGAGGAGTCTTGAGCGTAACCCCTGAAATGATAGTTTGCTAAACCTAAATTCATTCCTAAGGATTGATTAATTGATATTTTTTTCTTTTGAAAAAGAGAATTGCTTATGCCAGCAGTTGTGTTTCTGAAAAGAATCGAGACCCCAGTTAAAGTTTGTCCTTGGGTTGTCGTATTTAGGTAAGATGGAAGGTCATTATACCCGTCATAATAATGGACATTTCTTGAGCCAATATTAGTGGTATTCAATAAACTAGTTTCTAGCCATATCCTTTCAATCCTTGGTTCTGTTTGTGCAACGGAGGTTAAGGAAAGCAAACAGTATATGAAGAGTAATTGGATTTTCATTTAATCAAATATACCCTACCTCCCCAAAACCACCACATCCCCTTTGCCTTTTACCACTCCATCGTGCGTAAAACTAAGCTCATCTATCTGAATATTGGGGTCGTCTTTATGGCATTCATCGCTTATTTTTTCTTTTGATTTTTTGATTGCGATATTGGTCATGCTATCCATTAAAACTCCCGCGTAAGAAAAGAAGAGTTTTCTACCATTAAGGCTACTCTCGTAGTGTCCGCTGGATCCATAATCCGTCAAAAAATTTGACTCCCTCACTTGTTTGTGCAAAAGAAAATGTGTCAACGGTTCAAACATAGTATCACTAGTCCCAGCGTTTATCACATAAATATAGGATGCTTCATTTATGCTGTACTTCGAGAGATCCAGCGGGATTTCTACCAAGTGGCCTAGGAATATCTCTTCTGTACAATACTTTTCACATCCTACACTAAGTAGAGTAACCAATAAAAGAACCATTCCATGTTTCATATTTTCAAAAGTAGCCCAAAGTGAGATGCATATCTTTTCATTCTGTACATTTGACTAAAATAATGCAATCCAAATCAGAAATAAAGGCAAAAGATATAAAAAGTATTATTGTCCTGTTCATAAACTATTGTCTCTTTTCTTGTGCAACGGAGGTATAGGAAAGCAAACAGTATATGAAGAGTAATTGGATTTTCATTGACTCAAATATATCCTACCTCCCCAAAACCACCACATCACCTTTGCCTTTTACCACTCCATCGTGCGTAAAACTAAGCTCATCTATCTGAATATTGGGGTCGTCTGCATAGCATGGGTCAGATTCGGTTTTTTGGGATTTTTTGATGATGATATTCG
This sequence comes from Bacteroidia bacterium, assembly GCA_041689715.1. Lineage (GTDB taxonomy): Bacteria > Bacteroidota > Bacteroidia > NS11-12g > UBA9320 > UBA9320. Next base: position 7,387 of record JBDNFQ010000262.1, on the reverse strand, counting down.
TCATGCTATCTCTAATTATAATAGAATCTTGAGATACATACTCAAAGAAATACAAGCTGCTACCATCCAAATCACTAGAATAGTAACCCGAAGGAGGATTGTCAGTTATGCTGTTGTTTTCTGTCACTTGACGATAATATAGTATGTTTGACAAGGAGCTTTCTGTAGTATCACCACTATTTACACTCCATACGCTTAGGTTTTGGGCTTGTCTACCAGGATAATTTTTCAGATCTAGCGGGATTTGTACCACTTCTCCAAGGATCTCATCTTTGTTGCACAGTCGCTCACATCCTACACTAAGTAGAGTAACCACTAAAAGAACCATTCCATGTTTCATATTTTCAAAAGTAGCCCAAAATGAGATGCATATCTATTCATTCTGTACATTTGACTAAAATAATGCAATCTAAATCAGAGATAAAAGCAGGCTTCACATCCAAATGGGAAGAGATAACCAATATAGTAAGCAGAACCGATGTGACTGGGTTTACCTATAAATCTGCTCCTGAGATATGGAGTATAGCAGAAGAGTTTGACCATGTTATAAAATCGGCATCAGCCGTGAGCAGTGCTATGAAGGTATCGCCATTTATTCTAAAGTGGAAGTTTGGCAAGCCCAATAGGCCACTTCGCACCTATGATGAGGTACTCCACAAATACGCTACAGCATTGGCGAGTGTAGATGGCAGAGCTGTGGCTCCGTCTCCATTTACCAGCGAAGAAGGTAAAGCTTTCGATAAGGAGAATATGCTAAAACATTGGGAGAGTACATTAGCTAAGTTTAACCAACGCATCAATAAATGGAGCGATAAAAACTTAGACAAAGTTTTACTGCCTCATCCGTTGCTGGGTAAAATGATGGTTCGAGAGTTACTGTACTTTACTCACCTGCATACGGAGCATCACCGAAAGAGTTTGGAGAAGAAAGCGAATAATCTATTGAAATAAACCAAGTCTAGCATTAAGCATTATTCCCGAATAAAATATTTTTGAGTCTTAGAAGAGTCTGCTATGCTTCCATTACTATAGTAATAAAAAGAAAAACTGAATGTGTCTGAAGATATTGGCTTGTTTTTCAAAGACCACAGAGAGCTAATTCCATAGCTGGGCTCCATTTGTCTGGCTATGCCAGCATTGAACTCTGACAGGCTATTTTCTCCGTTGAAGTAGATCTGGGAGGTGACCTCATTAGAACCTCGATAGTCAGAAGTAGCATATACTTTTATAGAGTCTATAAACTCGCCCAGTGTTGGTGGCGAGTAGTAATATGCCGGATCACAAGCATATGCTGTGTTTATAAATGAAAAGTGATGGAGTCTTGCGTAGTCAAATTCTGTATAGACCGCTATTCGAAAAGAATCTATATGGCTATTGGGTTCTTGGCTGTATAGTGTTGCGAACTCTGTACGCATCGATTTTACACCAATAGGACGTGGACTATCTACAAAATCCGAACCGCAGTCGTCGCTGCACTGCGTAAAAACGAAAGCGGATAAGAAAACCGCTGAGATAAGAATAATTCTATTCATTATTGGTTGCTTATAAAGTACTTTTTAGTAAAAGATGAATCTATGATTGCTCCATCTTTGTAATAGTAGAAAGAGAAGCTGTAATCCTTAGCTACAATAGGTTTCTGTTTGAGATGAAAGAATCCGTAAGCCTCTAGCATACCTTTTTCTTGGGAACTATTGAAATCTGACAAGTCCATGCTTTGCTCATAACTGAGTAGCGGTGTAATCTCAGACAAGCTACCATAGTTTGGCTCGGAGAATACTTTTATAGAATCTATGTATTGCGAGGCATCATGTCTTGGCCGGGGTGGAGGTGAGCAAGCATACGCAGTATTTATAAGACTCCATTTTGCTTCTTGCTGAGCAAAAAGAAAATCTACGACCATCTGAATACCAAACGAATCTATATTAGAAGAAGGCTGATTAGAACGCAGTGGTCTGGTCTCTGTATGTATTCCTGAGATACCAATTAGTCTGCCTGGGGAAGAATAGGAATCTCCGCAATCATCCCTACACTGCGTAAAAACAAAAGCAATAAAAAAAAGAGTTGCGATAAGTCCTATGCGTTTCATTTTTCAAAAATACGGAATACAACTGCAATCACGATGTCATAAAGAAGCTACTAAAACGTAACCCTATAAATCACAATTGGTAATGATCCTGTTTGGTAGGTTTTCTCCGTGCCTTTCAACGGCTTCGGGATCTCCTGCAAGGGACCCCGGAGAGAAGTGACTACCGAACAAACTAGAAATAAGGTATCCCTGCTGTCCTCGTTTTAGTGATCAATGGATGAGATGATACGTGAAGTAGCACCCATGTTTGCGGAAGTATAATTTTGTGCTTTCGTTTTTAGTATTTCAAGTCGGAGATTGTCGGAGCTTAACTCGCGAATAGTCTCTATCCATTGGTTTTGGTCTATAATGGAATGAGCAAATCCTTGGTCTACAAACTCTTGTGCCTCTGGAAACTTGGAGGTATGTGGTCCGTAGCTAAGATGGCAGCCCCAGACTGCTGGTTCTAAGATATTATGTAATGCTCCAGAAAACCCGCCGCCTACTAATGCAAAATCCGCATATTGGTACATAGAAGATAGCATCCCCATAGTATCTAAAATAAGGACTTGATCTTTTTCAGAAAAAGAGCCATCCGTATACAGCTTAGGTGAAAATGGAGCTAAGCTAGCAGCAATACTGGTGCTTCTTTTAAGATCGTGTGGAGCTATTATTATGGCTAAGTTTTGCAGTTTTCCTGCTAATAGATTTGCTACTATCTCTTCCTCTGGCTCCCAAGACGAGCCTACTATAAGCACTTTCCGGTCACCTATAAATGTTTTGATATCAACATAGAGTTTAGCTCTTTTGGTAATATCACTTACTCTATCAAAGCGAGTATCACCTAAAAATTGAGCCCTCACTCCCCATTGATTTAGTAGCGTTTCGCTGTCCCTATCCGAAGTGTAAATGCCTTCAAATTTGCGGAGCAGAGTTAAATACGATTTACCGTACCACTTAAAGAAAAAATTATTGTCTTGAAATCTACCATTTACTAGATAAAAACGAGTTCCTTTTTTTTGTCCTTCGTAGATGAAAGCATACCAAAAATCGTAGCGAATAAACAGTGCTTTTTGAGGAGCGTAGTCTCTATAAAACTGGTGTACATTGTCCAGGGTGTCGAGCGGCAGATACATAAGTCTCTCGGCATATTTTCCTTTTATCGCTTGTGTGTATCCGCTTGGGCTAAAGAGGGTGATTATAATTTGCTTTAAAGCATGCTTTTCTAAAAGACGCTCAATAAGCGGTACGGCCATTTCGTACTCACCCAGTGAAGCTGCATGTATCCAATATTTTACTTGGCCAGCTTTGGGTTTTTGCCCTTCTTTTCTTAGTGTATTAAAATGCTTAAGCTTAGGTATAAATGGAGATAACCCATTGACCAAAACAGAAATACAAAAAGTGGCTAGTATGTAAGCTGCTCTAAACACGATTGCTTAGTCAATAAAGAATTTCTCTTCTTTGGCACTTTTAGTATAAACAGGTACTATAATAGAAGCTTTTAAGGCTACACTAGTATCTAATCGCTTATCAAGGCCTGATGTATTGGTGTTAAAATCCCATGTTCTTCTACCTTGGGTAAAACCTTGATTGAAAGCAACTCCAACTCTAAAATGATATCTGTTTTTTTCTACTAAATACTGATAGCCAATGTATTGCGATGTTACTAGGCCATATGTCAGTTTATCATACCCGTATTCGTAAGCCTCATTTACCTGAGGTATGGTGACTTGAGAAGATAGAATGTCAATTCTATGCTGCATATATCCACTGCCTACTTGTATGAGTAAGCCAGAATTTGGCTCATCTGATGGTAGATTGATTAAGTATCCTAAATTGAAGGTAGCCAAGTGGCCTTTCATATTTAATCTAATAAGAGAGAAATCTCCATTTTGATCTATCACCTGACCAGAAGTGCTAGTAATAGAGCTAAAAGGATTTGTGTTTTTAACATTATTGCCAAAAAGCCATTCGTAGTTTACTCCAATAGAAAAATTGTTTTTAAATTTATAATCTACCCCGAGTCCTAATGCTGAGAAAGCATTAAATCTATCTTTCAAATCAGATCCTGGAGTGTGATAAGCATATTGCGGAGTAAATAAGAATCCTTGATTTGTTTTTATCTCTGACTGTGCTAATGATGACATTGAAATTAAAAACGATAAGATTACTGTGATTCTATACATTCTGTTGCAAAGAAAGAGGAATAATAGAGAATTTTAAAGCTAATTTGACCACAGAGGTCAATCACTTGGGTAAAAAACCCAAAGAGAAACAAATCATTGAATATCTTTGCCAGCCAAATAGCCAATAAAACATGAAAATAGCAGTAGTAGGTACAGGATATGTTGGACTCGTTACAGGCACTTGCCTGGCAGAAGTGGGTACAGATGTTACTTGTATAGACATTGACGAAAAGAAGATTGAAGGTCTCAAAAATGGGGTAATGCCCATATATGAGCCTGGTCTAGAGCCTATGGTTACGCGTAATTATAAGAAAGGTAAACTTCACTTTAGCACAGATATAACAAGTGCTATAGAAGGAGCAGATGTAGCTTTTATAGCTGTAGGCACTCCTCCTGGGGAGGATGGTAGTGCAGACTTGCAATATGTACTCAAGGTAGCTTCTCAGATAGGAGCGAATATGAATAGTTATGGCGTAGTAGTGACCAAAAGTACTGTACCAGTAGGCACAGCAGAAAAGGTAAGAGCTGCCGTGCAGGCAAAGCTTGATGAACGTGGAGTAGATATAAACTTTGATATAGCGAGTAATCCTGAGTTTTTGAAAGAAGGTGCAGCTATTGATGATTTTATGAAGCCCGATAGAATAGTAGTAGGTGTAGATACTGCCAAGGCAGAAGAGACCATGGGTAAGTTATATAAGCCGTTTATTATGAATGGGCATCCTCTTATTTTCATGGATATACCATCTGCAGAAATGACTAAATATGCCGCCAATTCTATGTTGGCTACACGTATTAGTTTTATGAATGACATCGCTAATTTATGTGAGATAATGGGTGCAGATGTAAATGCTGTGAGAAGAGGAATAGGTAGTGATCCTAGAATTGGTTCACGTTTTATATATGCAGGTATTGGCTATGGTGGTAGTTGTTTTCCTAAAGATGTGAAAGCATTGATAGAAACCGGGAAACAAAACAACTATAGAATGAGAATTCTAGAAGCGGTAGAAGATGTAAACGAATCACAAAAATCTGTTTTGTTTAATAAGCTTACAAGTTCACTAGGAACAGACCTAAGAGGTAAAACATTTGCTATGTGGGGTCTCTCTTTTAAGCCAAATACAGATGATATGCGTGAAGCACCGTCGTTGGTTTTAATAGATAAAATAAATGCTGCAGGTGGCAAGGTAGTAGCATACGATCCAGTAGCTATGCCAGAGACTAAGCATATGATAGGGGACATAATCACTTACGTAGACGAACCATATCAAGCCTTAGATGGGGCAGATGCCCTGTTACTCGTTACGGAATGGTCTGAGTTTAAACTTCCAGACTTTGATGAAGTTACAAAGAGACTAAAGAATAAATTAATATTTGACGGTAGAAATATCTACGATAGAAAAGAAATGGCTGAGTTGGGATATGAGTATTACTGCATAGGGTCAAAATAATATGAAAAGAGTTTTAATAACAGGAGGTGCCGGATTTTTAGGTTCGCACTTATGTGATAGATTTATAAAAGAAGGGTGCCATGTGATAGCAATGGATAACCTTATTACGGGTTCTATGAGCAATATAGAACACCTCATGCCACTAGCAAATTTTGAGTTTTATCATCACGATGTCTCTAAGTATATTCATATACCAGGGGAGCTAGATTATATTCTCCATTTTGCATCGCCAGCTAGTCCTATAGATTATTTAAAGATCCCTATTCCTACGCTTAAGGTAGGCAGTTTAGGTACACATAATTGTTTGGGCCTTGCCTTGGCTAAAGGAGCTAGAATGATAATAGCCTCTACTAGTGAGGTGTATGGTGACCCAATGGTACATCCACAAACAGAAGATTATTGGGGCAATGTAAATCCAGTTGGTCCTCGTGGTGTGTATGATGAAGCTAAGCGTTTTCAGGAAGCTATGACTATGGCATACCACACGTTTCATGGGGTAGAGACTAGAATAGTTAGAATATTCAATACCTATGGACCACGCATGCGACTGAATGATGGTAGAGCACTACCTGCATTTATTGGACAAGCACTTAGAGGTGAAGATATTACTATTTTTGGAGATGGTAGCCAGACACGTAGTTTCTGCTATGTAGATGATTTAGTAGAAGGAATCTATAGATTATTACTTAGCGATCATGAGCAACCAGTAAATATTGGGAATCCAGATGAGATAAGTATTTTGGACTTTGCTCAAGAGATAATTGACCTTACCGGGACAGACCAAAAAGTGGTGTTCCTAGACTTGCCAAAAGACGACCCTAAGCAGCGTAAGCCAGATATTACAAAGGCTAAAGAAATACTAGGTTGGGAACCTACAGTCAATAGATCTGAAGGCCTAAAAATAACGTATGAATACTTTAAGAATCTGCCAGAAGGTGATTTGTACAAGTATGCACATCCTAGAGAGTTTTAAGCAATGAATTATTTCGCACATGAGTCTGCCTTCATAGACGAGGGATGTACTATAGGAGAAGGTACCAAAATATGGCATTTTAGTCATGTGATGACGAAATGTGTAATAGGAGAAAAATGCAATATTGGCCAGAACGTAGTAATAAGTCCTGAGGTCGTCTTGGGGAATAACGTAAAAGTGCAAAATAACGTAAGCATATATACAGGAGTCACTTGTGAAGACGACGTTTTTCTAGGACCGAGTATGGTGTTTACCAACATAATAAATCCACGAAGTGCAGTAATACGTCGTGATGAGTACCTAAAAACTACTGTAAAAAAAGGAGCTACTATAGGGGCTAATGCAACTATAGTATGTGGCAATGACTTAGGAGAATACTGTTTTATAGGAGCGGGAACCGTTATAACCAAAGAGGTTCTTCCCTATGCACTTATGATTGGTAACCCAGGCAAACAAATAGGCTGGATGAGTAAATACGGTCACAGACTAGAGTTTGATAGTATGGGTTTTGCCACTTGTCTAGAAGGCGGAGAGAAGTATCAAATATTAGATGGCAGAGTATCGTTTTTAGGCTAAGGTACATTCAACTAGCAAGTGCGACACTAGGATACAAAAATAGTTCATTAGGGGTTTTATAATCTAGATTTTTTCTAGGTCTAGAATTGAGTAGATTTTGATAAGTAATAATCTGTTTATGAGTTACTAGTTCAAAGCT
>JBDNFQ010000261.1:0-1847 GCA_041689715.1 Bacteroidia bacterium | reverse complement strand
TTCTGAGGCACATTGACATAATCAAAAGGACAATGTTTGCATTTATTTCCACAGCAATTACCTCTTTTTAGATGATATGCAGCGGTAAACACGAGGAGCCCATCGGCATTCATATAGTAATCCTCTTCTATTTCTTTATTTCGTTTCCACATCTGCTACAGTACGTTGCTTTTTCGTCTAATTCTAAATGATTGCAAGTAGAACACTTCTGCCCTTTATTAGTTTGACTCATCTCTACACTCACTATACCTGTAGGCACAGCTATCACCGCATAACCTAGTATCATCAGTACTGCACTGAGAAATTGACCTAATGCCGTAGCGGGGGCTATATCTCCATATCCTACTGTAGTGAGGGTAACCACTGCCCAGTATATACTTCTGGGTATACTGGTAAAACCTGCCTCTGGAGACTCTATAACATACATAATTGTACCCATTACTACCACTACAATGAGTACAACACCAAAGAAAACTGTAATCTTAGCTCTGCTTCTTTTGAGTGCTTGGCCCATTCCCTGTGCCTCACCCATAAAACTAGTAAGCCTAAGCACCTTAAAGACTCTGAGTAGTCTGAACGTTCGTAATATTCGGAAAAACTGGGATGCTGGAAAAAAGAAGGTAAGATAAGTAGGTATAGTGCTTATCAAATCTACAATACCATAAAAGCTCAGTACATATTTCTTTTTATTCTCGCTTACGTATAACCTAGCCAAATATTCTAACGAAAATATAGCTGTAAAGAAGTATTCTGAGTATTTAAAATAGAGTGCGTATTTCTCGTGAAGTGAGCTTACGCTATCCACCATAAGCACCAAAACACTAAAAAGGATAACCCAAAGTAACCAGATATCAAATCTTCTACCTTCTTTGGTATCTGCACCAAAAATAATGTGGTGCCACTTCTCTTTATTATCGGCGTATTGAAATTCTTTTATAGATGGGTACTTGGCCATTTTGCTGTGCAAAGTTAGTAGACTTGTACACCGAATTATCAACGAGTACTATTAGTACTTATTAATTCTGTATTCCATACCCAATTTTAGCGACACACCAGAGCCTCTAGTTTCTTGTCTTGCTCTTTGCACCATAGCATTAGATTCCTATCTCAAATGCAGCTTTGCATCCGTGGTAGGTTCATGAGCAAGGATTACTCCTGCAAAACTGAATACTATGACAAAGGATAAAAGTCGATTCATACTTATGGCTTGTTCTTCAAAATAAAGGTTTTGCGATGACAGTCTATATAGCCTAATTCACCAATGACCCTTCTGTGTTCAGCTGTGCCATACCCCTTATGTTTCTCGAAACCATATGCCGGATGCTCTTGTGCCAGTGCTTTCATATACTCGTCTCTGTGGGTTTTGGCTAAAATACTGGCCGCAGCTATAGACTTATACTTTCCATCTCCTTTTATCACTGTGGTATGAGGTATTATATCGTATGGCTTAAACCGATTACCGTCTATCAATAAATGCTCTGGCACTGTACCTAGCATTTTTATGGCTCTGTGCATAGCCATAAAACTACAGTTTAAGATGTTATACTTTTCTATTTCTCTAGCGGAGCAACTAGCTACCGCCCAAGCCACTGCTTTTTTTTCTATGAGTACACGCAGTTTATCTCGTGTTTGCTCATTTAGTTTCTTACTATCATCTAGCAAAGGCAGCCTTAAACCCTTGGGTAGGATTACCGCAGCAGCATACACAGGTCCGGCTAAGCATCCACGGCCCGCCTCATCGCAACCTGCCTCTATCCAGTTTTTATGCATATAACTCTTGAGCATCGAGCAAAAATAGTCCGATACATTATAAGCCAAAAGAATACGACGATACATCGTCCGAACTT
>JBDNFQ010000260.1:0-10349 GCA_041689715.1 Bacteroidia bacterium | reverse complement strand
GTTAGTACAGACAATTATTAATTATTTAGCTAATTTGCGGACGAAAATAACGTCTACACCTATATAATCGGACAATATACGTTGGCAGAAAAAAAATATTTAATTACAGACATTGAACCTTCTCGATTTTTCGGGCCTTACAATAGCTTTTTTAATTTATTTAAAGTTAAGTATCCAACCCTACAGCTTTCCAGTAGAGGAAACGAGATTACCATAAACGGCGGACATGAAGACATTACAATTTTTGAAACAGCAGTAGACTCAATAGTAAAATATCTAAAAATAAATAAAAAAGTGAGTTTAGGAGATATAGAAAGAGTGGTAGAGGGCGAAGAGAACCCTAATACCCAAGCCAATGGTGTGATAATACATGGCCAAAGCGGACGTGTGATAACAGCTCGTACCAAGAACCAACAAGAGCTAGTAAATAAGGTATATGAAAACGATCTCGTTTTTGCCATAGGCCCAGCAGGAACAGGTAAGACGTATACCGCGGTAGCCCTAGCAGTAAGAGCTTTGAAAAACAAAGAAGTAAAGAAAATTATTCTTTGCCGACCTGCAGTAGAAGCAGGAGAAAGCCTAGGATTTTTGCCTGGAGATATGAAAGATAAGGTAGACCCTTACCTAAGACCTCTTTACGATGCGTTGGCAGATATGATACCTCCAGAAAAATGCAAAGCCTATATAGAGAAGGGTATTATAGAAGTAGCTCCACTTGCATTTATGAGAGGTAGAACGCTGAATAACTGTTTTGCTATACTAGATGAAGGTCAGAATGCTACTAATACACAACTCCAGATGTTCCTTACCCGAATGGGGCCTATATCTAAAGTAGTGGTTACTGGTGATGTGACCCAAATAGATTTACCACCACGCACAGCTAGTGGTTTAGAACCTGCACTTAATTTACTCAAAAACATAAAGGGCATTGGCATAGTAAAGCTAAATGAAAACGACGTAGTACGACATAGACTAGTTAAGGATATAATAAAGGCTTACAGTAAATCCCCGAACTTATAAGATTTACTTTCCGTTTCTTTTTGACTACGTAAAGCTGCCAACTATTAATCTAGATTTTTTTTGATTTTTCTTTGGTAGTTTTCTAAAAAAGTCCTACTCTAACAAAGATATTATAGATTTTGCACAACTCCTTGCATTCCAGATCATTACAAGTACTAATGGGCCCTATTTGAAAACTGTCTAAATTGAAAAAATGTGCATATATAGAATATGCTCATTTTAGCGAGTACCTATATTTGCCCCGCGTGAAAACACGTAATTAACTGAATGTACAAACCGAAAAAACACATCGCTTTCACAGCTATTTTTACATCCACAAGTATCTTATCATTTTCAAATAATAATATGTCACCATTTTATTCAGAATCTACGTTTCTTGCGTTGATCATCCTTTCGGTAGTGTTAGCCGCTATTGCTGCGTTACTTTTCGGAATTAGAAGGCACCTTAAGTCTCTAAATGAAGAAAAAAATCCAACAGCTAAAGATCCCTCTTTTTACGAGAGTAAAATTTATCCTGTAATATCTAGATGGAACCCTACTATAGCTACTCTTGTAATAGCTGGTTTTTTATTAGTAGTACTTGGGGCATTTGGTTACAAATTTGGAATGGATGAAGTAGGTGTACAGCAAGGATACGCTCCTAATCAGCCTATCAACTTCAGTCATAAGTTGCATGCGGGTCAGTATGAGATGGATTGTAAGTATTGCCATAGTACGGTTGAGAAATCTAAATCTGCTAGTATTCCATCTTTGAATACTTGTATGAATTGCCACAAGTATGTGAAAGCAGACGAAAAGTATAACGGTAAAACGTCTCCAGAAATCCAAAAAATATATGATGCCATCGGATATGATGGAGATAATATGGAGTATATAGAAGGATATGAGCAAAAACCAATAAAATGGATACGTATACATAACCTTCCAGACTTAGCCTATTTCAACCACTCACAACACGTAGTGGTGGGTAATCTAGAGTGCCAGACGTGTCACGGACCTATACAAGAGATGGAAAAAGTAGAGCAGTTTGCTACCCTACAAATGGGATGGTGTATAGACTGCCACAGAGAGCATGGTATAGACTCAGAGAATAACGAATACTACGAGGAAGTTCATAAAAATATGATAGCCGAGGGTAAAGACTACGTAACAGTAGCAGAAAATGGTGGCTTGGAATGTAGCAAGTGCCATTATTAATTTTTTAACTTAAAAGAAAAAAAGAATCATGTCTTCAAATAAATATTGGAAAGGTGTAGAAGAGTTAGAGCAAACACAAGAGTTTGTTACTTCTAATGCCAATGAATTTTCAGAAGGATTACCCTTAGAGAAGGTCTTTGCAAATGATGACTCTACTAGAGCAAATCGTAGAGACTTTTTAAAGTATTTCGGTTTTGGCCTAGGGGCTGTAACTTTAGCTGCTTGCAATAAGACTCCCGTAAAGAAAGCAATACCTTACACTGAGAAACCAGATAACGTTACTCCAGGAGTACCTTTATACTACGCTAGTAGCTCTGTGAGCAACAGCGAAGGATTCCCTGTTCTAGTAAAAGTACGTGAAGGAAGACCAATAAAATTTGAACCTAACAAGGAAGCTACTTATTTTGGTGGTGGTCTTGATGGTTTAGGTCATTCTGCCATACTTTCTTTGTATGATACTAATAGACTGAAAGGTGCTATGGTAGCTGGCAAAAGAAAAGTGCAAGAATGGGCTGCTTTTGATAAAGAGGTAGTGGCTGCACTAGACCAAACTGCTGCAAATGGAAAGTCTATAGCTGTAGTGACTAATGGCAGTACTAGTTTGGTTACTAACCAGGCTATCGCAGATTTCAAAGCAAAATATAGTAATACCACCGTAGTGGCTTATGAGCCAATATCTTACTCTGGTATCCTCAGAGCAAATGAAACTGCTTTTGGAAGTGCTGTAATACCAGCTTATAATTTCCAAAATGCAGATGTTATAGTGAGTTTTGGTGCAGATTTCTTAGGTACTTGGATTAGTCCTATTAAATTTCACTCAGACTATAGTAAAAACAGAGTACCTAAGGATGGTAAAATGTCTAAGCATTACCAGTTTGAGTCATTGATGTCTCTTACAGGTTCTAATGCAGATGTACGTGTGCCTATAAAAATGAGTAATGTAGGCAAACACCTAATAGCACTATACAGAGAGCTAGGTGGAGCTACTGCTCAAAACGGAATGGAAACCGCTGGTAACAGCATAAAACAAGCAGCTGCAGATCTTAAAGCTGCTCATGGTAGAGGACTTGTAATATGCGGCAGTAATGATGAGCAAGACCAATTGTTGGTAAATGCTATCAATACTATGTTGGGTAGCTATGGTTCTACTATAGATACTACTAACTACTACAAAGGACAAAGTGCAGACGAAAAGAATTTTAATGCCTTCCTAAAAGAAGCAGCAAACGGTTATTATGGTGCAGTGATTACTATAGAAGCTAATCCTGTTTATTCTCACCCACTAGCAGAAGCAGCATATACTAAAATACCTGTACGTATTAGTACTGCTATTACCTTAGATGAAAGCTCAGAAAACGCAACTCATATTGCTACTGGTTTACATTCATTAGAAAGCTGGAATATACAAGAGCCTTATAAAGGTCGTTTCATTTTATCTCAGCCTACTATCTCTCCTGTATTTGAAGGAAGGCATGTAGCTAGCTCCCTAGTAGCTTGGTCTGGTGCTAGCGTAAAAGGAACAAAAGAATACTCACACGCTTATGCTTATGCTAAGAATGTATTTAATAACAGTATAGGTGGTGATTTTAACAAAGCAATAGAAAACGGTGTTTTAGAAAACACATCTACTGCTACTGTGCCATCACTCAATGTTACGGTAAACTCTACTATCGATGCGATTGCTGCTAAAAAGAGTTCTGGTGATGAATTAATTTTATATCAAAAAGTGGGTGTAAGAGATGGTGCTTATGGTAATACTCCTTGGGCTCACGAAATGCCAGACCCTGTAAGTAAAGTAACTTGGGATAATTACCTAAGCGTATCTATGCCAGATGCTAAAGCTAAAGGATGGGAAACGGGAGATACAGTAAAAGTAACCACTCCTTCTGCGAGTATAGAAATCCCTATCCTGATACAACCTGGACAAACTAGAAGTACTTACGGTATAGCTCTTGGTTATGGTAGAATTTTGTCAAAAGATGTACAAAATGATTTGAAAGACCTAGGCCACAATGCATATCCATTGGTAGATATGAAAGATGGTTTTGCTAACTACACAATAGGTGGTATTACATTAGAAAAAGTAGAAACTGCTAGAGTATATGAATTTGGAATTACTCAAACTCATTATTCTATAGAAGGTAGAGATATAATAAGAGAAGCTAGTTTAGAAGAGTATAGAAAAGACCCTAAAGCTGGTCACCATATTCCTAAACCTACGCCTATCTCTCTATGGGAAGATTACGATTACAGCAAGGGACATCATTGGGCTATGGCTATAGACATGAGCACTTGTACTGGCTGTAGTGCTTGTATAGTAAGTTGTAGTATAGAAAACAATGTGCCAATAGTAGGCAGAGATGAGGTAAGACGTAGAAGAGAAATGCACTGGATACGTATCGACAGATACTACAGTTTCGAAGCTCCTACTAAAAAAGACTTAAGTCTTAGTATAGTCCACGGCGGAGATCAGACTGTAGAAGCAGGTGATCAAATGACCAAAGAAAAGGTAATGGAAGCTTATTCTGAAGCCTCAGAAGATCCTCAGAAAGCGTATGATTACTACGAAAATGTAAAAGTAGTTCATCAGCCCATGATGTGTCAGCATTGTGATAATGCACCTTGTGAAACTGTTTGTCCAGTACTAGCTACTACTCACAGTAGTGAGGGTCTTAACCAAATGACCTATAACAGATGTATAGGTACTAAGTATTGCGGTAATAACTGCCCTTATAAGGTGCGTAGATTCAACTGGTTTAGATACAACGAAAATGAGAAGTTTGACTACCACTTTAGCAATGATTTAGGCAAGATGGTAATCAATCCTGATGTTACCGTTCGTTCTAGAGGTGTGATGGAAAAATGCAGTTTCTGTGTACAGCGTATACAGTCTGCTAAACTTACTGCTAAAAGAGATAATCGTAAACTAAAAACAAATGAAGTTACGACTGCTTGTGCTCAGACTTGCCCTTCAAACGCAATTGTATTTGGCGACTTGAATGATCCAAATAGTGACATTGCTAAGTTATACAAAGACGATAGATCGTACCATGTATTGGAAGAGCTAGGTGTAAAACCAAGTGTGCAATACTTAAGTAAAATCAGAAATACAGACAATCAAACTAACGCTTAAAGCTAAAAACAATCAATATGTATTCAGCAGATATAAGACAGCCACTGGTAACCGGCGGCAAAACGTACTCAGATGTTACAGCTGACATTTGTAGACCTATAGAAAACAAACCTACATCGTCTTGGTGGATGGGTTTCTCTCTAGGTGTACTTTTTCTTCTTGTACTAGCATGTACGCTTACTTGGACAGTTTGGGAAGGTATAGGAACATGGAACACTAATAAGTCTGTTATGTGGGGTTGGGATATCACCAACTTCGTATTTTGGGTAGGTATAGGACACGCAGGAACATTGATTTCTGCCATTCTATTACTCTTCCGACAGAAATGGAGAATGTCCATTAACCGCTCTGCGGAGGCAATGACCATCTTTGCGGTATTCTGTGCAGCTATATTTCCTTTGTTTCACATGGGTCGTGTATGGTTAGGTTTTTGGCCACTGCCATTGCCCAATGCATTCGGTTCTCTTTGGGTTAACTTTAACTCTCCCCTACTTTGGGATGTATTTGCTATATCTACTTACCTATCCGTATCTTTAGTTTTTTGGTACTTAGGTCTTATTCCAGATATAGCAACTGTGAGAGATAGAGCAACTTCTAAAGCTAGAAAATTCTGGTACGGATTTTTTGCAATGGGATGGAATGGTTCTGCCAAGTCTTGGGGAAGATATGAAGTAGTAGCGTTGATACTTGCGGGTATCTCTACTCCTCTTGTACTCTCTGTGCACACTATTGTATCTATGGATTTTGCTACCTCGGTAATCCCAGGATGGCACACTACTATATTTCCACCCTATTTCGTTGCTGGAGCTATTTTCTCTGGTTTCGGTATGGTACTTACACTTTTGCTCATCGCTAGACACGTGATGAACTATCAAGATTATATCACCACAGAGCACTTAGAAGCTATGACCAAGGTTATACTTCTTACAGGTTCTATAGTAGGTGTAGCATATATCACTGAGTTTGTTATAGCTGCATATTCTGGTTATGAATATGAGCAGTATGCATTTGCTAACAGAATGTTCGGTCCTTATGCTTGGGCATATTGGACTATGATGTTCTGTAACCTTATGGCTCCACAAGTATTTTGGAGCAAGTGGGCTAGAACTACTCCTTGGTTCATCTTTGTTGTATCTATTATAGTAAATATTGGTATGTGGTTTGAGCGTTTCGTGATTATTGTAACCTCATTACACAGAGATTTCTTACCGAGTAGTTGGGTTATGTACCACGCCACTTGGGTAGAGGTAGGAATATTCTTAGGAACATTTGGACTATTCTTTACTTGTTTCTTCTTATTTGCAAAATTCTTACCTGTGATCAATATGTCAGAGATTAAAACCATCATTAAAGACAAAGAGTAATATGATTGATAAAAGTATTCAATTAGACAATAAAAAGTTTACTGTAGGCACATTCGATGACTCAGATAAACTTTTACATGCCGTAGATACCCTTAGAGAAAAAGGTGTTAAAATCTTTGATTGCTACACTCCTTTTCCAGTGCATCACTTAGATCATAAGCTAGGCTATCATAGAACTAACCTTACCATAGGGGCTTTCTTGTGTGGTATGTTGGGTTCGCTCACAGGATTTACACTAGCGTACTATATGAACGTCGTAGACTGGCCAATGATCATTGGTGGTAAGCCACAAGATATTACTGTGGTTACTAGTTTTATCCCGGTAATATTTGAGCTGACTATCTTATTCACAGCCTTTGGAATGGTTATAATGTTCTTTGCACGAACGGGAATGATTCACGGTATTAAGGAGGATCTACTTGACCGCAGACAAACGGATGATCATATGCTACTTGCTATTGATAATGCAGAAGCTCAAAATTTAAGTAACTCAGAAATCCAGTCTTTACTTCAAAGTGAAGGTGCTATAGAAGTGAGAGGGGAAGTAGTTCCTTTCAACACATCTCATACGATGGAGGGTGAATTTGAAACTCAAGAAGTAGCTTCGGTAAATACCACAGTAGACATGGAGCCAAAGAAGCAAGTTTCAGTATCTGCTCGTAAAGCACCTGTTGTTAAACTTTCAGAATCAGAAAGAAACGAAAGATTAAACCTTATCAAATCTACAATAGGAGAAGCTGGAGGGGCAAAGGATAATTTAAGACTAATAACTGGAGTAGGACCCAAATATGAATCTACACTTAATGACATAGGTATTTATACTTTTGATCAAGTTTCTAAAATGACTCTAGAAACTATTAAAGCTATAGAAGAAATCACTAATTATTCCCCTGGAAAAATAGAGAGAGATGATTGGATAGGACAAGCTAATAATTTAAAGAACAAATAGCATAATGAAAGCAAATACAATATTAAAATACACATTGGTAGCTGCTTTAGCTTCCGTGTGCTTAGTTTCTTGTGTGAGTTCTGGAGACAATACAGGTATAGAGTACGCTCCGAACATGTATATCTCACAAGCATATGAGCCTTTCTCTCAAGAGAAAAACTTTGACTACAACCCAAATGGAATGACGATGCGTCTTCCAGTGAATGGTACCGTAGCGAGAGGACAGAGTACTTTCATTTACTCTAATGCAAATAACCCTGAAGGATATGAGACCAGTTCGTCCTATCTCCCTTGGGTAGCTGCAACTAAAGAAAACGTAGCTGAAGGTCAACGTTTATATGATATCTACTGCTGGCACTGTCACGGTAAGACAGGTAAAAATGACGGTCCTATATTCAAGTCTGGTAAGTTCCCAGCTCCACCATGGCCAAACTACCAAGGCGAGTACATCCAAAACTTACCTGTAGGTAAAGCATATCATACTATCACTTATGGAAAAGGTCTTATGGGTTCTCACGCATTTATGCTAGACCCAGAAGAAAGATGGAAAGTAATTCACTTCGTTAAATCTTTGGCTTTTGGCGATGATTTCGAATACAGTGATGCCACTAGTACAAGATCTCTAAACGCTGAAGATGGTAAGTTATTACCACCAAATAGCTCTACAAATTTTCCAAGCACAACTGAGCAAAAAGAGGTAATGACCACTGATAAATCTATTGAAGCTGCTATTATGGAAGGTGATATTACTTCTAATGGCTCTATAAAAGTGAACAGACGAGTAGACAAAGCAATTTATAAATAAACAATCTTAATACAATGGGACACCATATAATAGACGAAGTAAAACAAGAGAAATTCATCTTCTCTGGAAGAGTAAAATTTATTCCTATTCTACTGATTGTTTTAGGTGCTATACTCGCAGGAGTAGGTACTATGCAAGTACGAGACAACTGGGATAACGTACCTCAAACTGAGGAGCACGCCACTGATGTGGACTCTCACGATACACACGCAGGCGAAGGACACGGAGACCATCACCAAACCCTATCACACGAGGCAGAAGAAGCACACGCAGCTCCTCACGAAGAGGCACATAGCGGGCATACTGAGGTTACTTGGATGACACGTGTTTGGGCTAATTTGTTAATGAATAGCTACTATTTCTGGCTTTTTGCCGTTGGAGCTTTATTCTTTATTGCAGTCAACTACGTAGCTAATGCAGGATGGGCAGTAATGCTAAAACGTATAATGGAAGCACAAACAGCTTACCTCTTTGTAGGATCTATCATTCTATTTTTAGTTATTTACTTTGGTGCTGAATATAATTATCACCATTGGATTCCCTATTTTGATAGTGAAATAGCAGGCAACACAAAATCGCCAGACTTTGACGCTATACTAGAAAGTAAACATTGGTTACTTAACAAAGGTGCTATTTTCGGTTTTGTACCATTTGTACTAATCATATGGTATGGTATTCGTTTCAAACTACGCAGAAATAGCCTAGCAGAAGATGAAACTAAAGGACTAAGCATGTTTAAAAACTCTACTAAATGGTCCGCATTCTTTATCTTCTTCTTTGCATTTTCTTTCTCTGCTCTATCTTGGTTAATCATTATGAGTATAGACGCACACTGGTATTCTACTATGTTCTCAGTATATAATTTTGCTATAGCATTTGTAACTTCATTATCTGTGATGATGCTTATACTTCAATACTTGAAGTCTAAAGGATATATGGAAATGGTATCTGATGATGTAATACACGATTTAGGTAAATTCATGTTTGCATTCTGTATCTTCTGGGGTTATATCTTCTTAAGTCAGTGGTTACTTATTTGGTATACTAATCTTCCTGAAGAGACTATATACTTTGATGCAAGATTAACATCACAGTTTAAACCACTATTCTTTATTAATCTATTTATGTGCTTCTTAGCTCCGTTCCTTGTTCTTATGATGAGAGGTGCTAAACGCAATACACTAGTACTACTTACTGCAGCTGCAGTTATTTTAGTGGGTCATTGGGTAGATATGTATCTACTTATTATGCCAGGTACTGTAGGAGTAAAAGCAGGAATAGGAATGCTAGAGATAGGTACTACGATGGCCTTTGCAGGTCTATTTAGCTTCACTGTACTCTACTCACTGAGTAGAGCAAATCTGTACCCTGTAAATCATCCGTATATCTTAGAATCTGCTAACCACGATGTGGGGCCATAAGATTTAATCAAAACTTAACATTAGCCTTGATACCTTGTATCGAGGCTTTTTTTTGCTCGCATCTTTCTTATAAGCGAGGAGTATTATATCAAATAAATGGGTGTTATGTAACCGGAATGTGGCATCTTTATAAACGGGTCTCTGTTGAATAGGGTGGGTAATCAAATTTAATGATAGAACCTTAACAGATATATTTCTTCAACTTAGTTTGGTATCTTTGGACTTTATATATCCAAATAATTATGATACTCGACAATAATCCAAAATCAGAAAACCTTAAAGTACATGAATGGATTTCTAAATATACGGAGGAAGGTACTATGGATATAGTTACAGGTTACTTTACCGTAGGTGCTCTCGCATTTATAAGTGATGAAATAAATGCTACGGTCCAAGAATACAGAATGGTGCTTGGCGACATTGTAAAAACAGGTTTGGAAGGTGAGCGGCCACTTGATCT
>JBDNFQ010000259.1:0-10253 GCA_041689715.1 Bacteroidia bacterium | reverse complement strand
TTCCATTCTAACCAACTGAAAGATTTACTTGCAGCTAAAGAGTCAGTAATTAACTCAATAGACTTTGATTTCTCTCTTACTTCTACTACATCTCCTGGTCTACACTGAAAAGAAGCTATATTCGTTACGACACCATTTACTCTAATGTGCTTGTGACCAACTAGTTGTCTAGCAGCTCTACGAGTAGGTGCTATACCTAACCTATAAACTGTATTATCTAGACGAGCTTCTAAGAACTTGAGTAGATTCTCTCCTGTAACTCCTTTTTTACGATCTGCTTTATCAAATGTTAATGCAAATTGCTTCTCTAAAACACCATAAGTATACTTAGCTTTTTGCTTTTCAGCTAATTGCATTGCATACTCAGACTTCTTACCTCTTCTTCTAGCATTTCCATGCTGTCCCGGAGGATAATTTTTCTTTTCTAAAGCTTTTGAAGGGCCAAAAATTGGTTCTTTAAACTTACGTGCAATTTTTGCTTTGGGTCCTGTATATCTTGCCATTATCTTGTTCTATCTCCTATTATTTAACTTAGTACATTAAACTCTTCTTCTCTTCGGTGGTCTACAACCATTATGAGGAAGAGGCGTAACATCTCTTATAGCCGACACTTCTAAACCAGCTTGATTCAATGTTCTTATCGCAGATTCTCTACCTGCTCCAGGTCCTTTTACTAGTACTTCTACTTTCTTTAAACCTAAATCCACAGCAACCTTAGCACAATCTTGAGCAGCTACTTGTGCAGCATAAGGAGTGTTCTTCTTAGAACCTCTAAAACCCATTTTACCTGCACTACTCCAAGAAATTACTTGTCCTTGACTATTTGTAATAGATACTATGATATTGTTAAACGTAGATTTTACGTATGCAAAACCATTAGCGTCAACAATAACTTTTCTCTTTTTTACGTTTTTCTTACTTCCTGCCATCTTCTAATTATTTAGGTGCTTTTTTCTTGTTAGCCATTGTTTTTTTCTTTCCTTTTCGAGTACGTGCATTATTTTTAGTTCGCTTACCACGTAATGGTAAACCCTTACGATGTCTCAAACCTCTATAACAACCTATATCCATAAGACGTTTGATATTCATTTGATTTTCAGAACGAAGTTCACCTTCTACCTTAAACCCACTACCAATAACCTCACGAATACCAGATATGTCAGCATCAGTCCAGTCTTGTACTTTCTTATCTTCGCTAACTTTAGCCTCTGCTAAAACCTTTGCGGCTCGGCTATTACCGATACCGTGTATATAGGTTAAACCTATAACACCTCTTTTACCTTTCGGTAAGTCTATTCCTGCAATACGTGCCATTATTAACCTTGTCTTTGCTTAAATCTTGGATTCTTCTTATTGATGACGTAAACACGTCCATTTCTTCTAACGATTTTACAATCGGCAGATCTCTTCTTTACTGAAGTTCTAACTTTCATACTGTTATTTATATCTGTAACTTATTCTTCCCCTAGTTAAATCATATGGAGACATCTCCACTTGTACCTTATCTCCTGGCAATATACGGATATAGTACATTCTCATTTTGCCACTAATAGTAGCCACTATCTGATGACCATTCTGTAGCTTCACACGGAACATTGCATTAGATAATGCTTCTGTGATTACGCCATCCTGCTTTATTGCTTGCTGTTTTGCCATTTTTTAAAGGGCTGCAAATTTAATTTTTTTATTTGTCTTCACCAAACTTAACCTGTTATAGCTCCACCTACCGAAGAACGTCCTTTTATTCTACCTGTCTTCATCAATCCATCATAGTGACGCATTATGAGATATTGCTCTACTTGCTGCAATGTGTCAAGTACTACACCTACCATAATAAGAAGTGATGTACCACCATAGAATTGAGCAAATTGATCGTTTACACCAAACATTATAGCGAAAACTGGAAAAATAGCCACAATACCTAAGAATACTGACCCTGGTAATGTAATTCTTGACATTACTGCTCCAACAAAGTTTGCCGTTTTCTTTCCCGGCTTAACCCCAGGAATAAAACCGCCGTTTCTTTTTAAATCTTCAGCTATTTGATTTGGATTAATAGTAATCGCTGTGTAGAAGTAAGTAAATAAAACAATCATTACAAAGAACAAAAGATTATAACCCCAACCATAAGGATTAGTTAGACCATTCAAAAAAGCAGAATCTGCTAGTGCTGGTATCTGAGTAGCAGTAGCCGGTAAAAACATCAATGCTTGAGCAAAGATAATTGGCATTACACCTGCGGCATTTACTTTTAAAGGCAAGTACTGACGCACACCACCCATTTGTCTGTTACCTACAATACGTTTTGCATATTGTACAGGAATTCTTCTAGTAGCTTGTACTAGAGCAATTACTGCTAATATTACTATTAACCAAAGAACAATTTCTACAATTAATAACATAACTTGACTACCATTAAAACGATCCACAATTTCTGCAAATAATGAAGCTGGGAGCCTAGCTATAATACCCACCATAATAATGATAGATATTCCATTCCCTACTCCTCTATCTGTTATCCGTTCTCCAAGCCACATCGTAAACATTGTTCCTGCTACTAATATGAGAGTACCCACGATTAAGAATGTGGTCCAACCTAATGCATCAGATGTCTCAGACATCAACGCCAAAGGCTTTCCATTACCAGATTTTAAATTAATAAGATATGCGAGACCTTGTACAGTTGTAATAGCTATAGTAAGGTATCTAGTGATAGCATTTATTTTTCTTCTTCCATCTTCGCCTTCCTTTTGCATTTTCTGAAACGAAGGTACGGCAACTGTTAAAAGCTGAATAACGATAGATGCCGATATATAAGGCATAATCCCAAGAGCAAATATCGACACACGGTCAAATGCTCCTCCTGAGAACGTATTAATAAGACCTAAAAGACCTCCAGATTCATCAGTTCCATAAAAATCAGGATCATTCAATATCAAAGGATCAACTCCTGGTATCACAATAAATGTACCTATACGGTATACTACCAGTAGTAGAACTAGATTTAAAATCCTTGTTCTAAGATCCTCGATGGAGAATATATTCTTTAGTGTACTTATCAGTTTATTCATATTTAGATGGTTTCTGCTGAACCTCCTGCTTTTTCGATAGCTTCTTTAGCTGTTTTTGTAAAGGCATTTACCTTAACATCTACTTTACTAGTAAGCTCTCCTCTCCCTAAAATTTTAACTATTTGTGTCTTCTTAATTACGTTAGCCGCAATCAAGGAAGCAGTAGACACCTCAGTAGACTTAGATTTATCTATAATCTCTTGTAATCTGTCTAAGTTAATACCCACATATTCTACTCTCGTAGGATTTTTAAAACCAAACTTAGGTACACGTCTTTGTAGTGGCATCTGTCCACCCTCAAAACCAACAGATTTACTATATCCAGTTCTAGACTGAGCACCTTTGTGTCCTTTCGTAGAAGTTCCACCTCTACCAGAACCTTGCCCTCTAGCTATTCTTTTTCTATTTTTTACCGAACCTTCTGCCGGCTTTAGACTATGTAAATTCATAATTACGCTTTTTCAACTTTAAGTAAGTGTTCCACTTTACGAATCATTCCCATTACAGAAGGCGACTCTTCTACCTCTCTGGTTTTATGCAACTTTTTGATACCCAAAGCTATCAGAGTTCTTTTCTGATCTGCTGGTCTTCGTATTGCACTTTTAACCTGTGTTATCTTTACCTTTCCCATTTCTCTTATCCGTTAAAAACTTTACTTAAGCTCGCTCCTCTATGCTCTGCTACTGTGTATGCATCTCTAAGTTTAGAAAGTGCATCCATTGTTGCTTTTACAACATTATGTGGATTAGAAGATCCTTTAGATTTAGCCAATACATCTTTTACACCAGCACTATCAAAAACTGCACGCATTGCACCACCCGCAATAATACCCGTACCGTGTGATGCAGGTTTCATAAAAACGTAACCCCCAGAATATTTACCATATTGCTCGTGTGGAATAGAGTGATTAATAATAGGAACTCTAATAAGATTTTTCTTAGCATCCTCTATACCTTTTTGTATAGCGTCTATTACCTCACCAGCCTTACCTAAACCATGACCAACTATACCATTTCCATCACCTACCACTACGATAGCGTTGAAACTGAATGTTCTACCACCCTTTGTAACCTTTGCTACACGATTGATATTTACTACTGTCTCTTTTAACTCAAGATCAGTAGTCTTTACTTGTTTTAATGTTTGTGTTGCCATTTCTTAGAATTTTAAACCACCTTCTCTTGCACCTTCCGCTAAATTTTTGACTCTTCCGTGGTACAAGTACCCGTTACGATCAAACTTTACACTCTCTATACCATTTGCTACAGCTTTTTCCGCCAAAGCCTTACCAACTTGCTTCGCTATCTCAGACTTAGTTCCCTTATCTATTCCTTGAGAAGATATAGACAATAGTGTTGCTCCCTTAGAATCATCAATTATTTGTACATAGATAGCTTTATTGCTTCTGTATACACATAATCTTGGAACTTCAGCAGTGCCTAGCACTTTGCGTCTGATTCTGCTTTTTATTTTGGCTCTTCTAGATGCCCTAGTTTTTATCATAATACTTTGCCTAATTATTTAGATGCAGTTTTACCTGCTTTTCTTCTTAACTCTTCGCCCTTAAACTTGATACCTTTACCCTTGTATGGCTCAGGCGGACGTAAACTTCTCAATTTTGCTGCAACTTGACCCACAAGCTGCTTATCTATACTTTCGAAAGTTACCATCGGAGGTTGACCTTTCACTGCCTCTGCTGTTGCAGTTACTTCAGGTGGTATTTGCATGTATATGTTATGCGAATACCCTAAGTTTAGCTCAAGTAATTGACCAGTAACGGTTGCTCTATAACCCACACCAACCAATTGTTGTTCAGTTTTATAACCAACACTTACACCTTGGATCATATTACTTATCAAAGAACGATAAAGACCATGTTTAGACTTTTCTTCTTTACTATCTCCTTTTCTACTCAGCGTTACATTACCGTCTGCTATAGTAAGCTCTACTAAGTCGAAGGTTTGTGTAAGTTCTCCTTTCGGTCCTTTTACAGTAACCATACCATTGTCTACTTTTAACTCGACACCTGCTGGTACTGCAATTGGATTATTTCCTATTCGTGACATCTTTCTATCCTTTATCTATTTACGAAACGTAGCAAAGAACCTCTCCTCCTACGTGTTTGATTCTAGCCTCCTTATCTGTCATTACACCTTGAGATGTAGAAACGATAGCTATACCTAGTCCATTTAATACACGAGGTAATTCCTCCGCACTTCTGTACTGTCTAAGTCCTGGCTTACTCACTCTTTTCAATTCTCTTATTGCAGATATCTTCGTCGTTGGGTGATACTTTAAAGCTATCTTAATAGTTCCTTGTGGCCCCGTGGTATCATCAAACTTATAATTTAGAATATACCCTTTATCAAAAAGCACTTCAGTTATTGCTTTTTTCACATTAGATGCTGGTATATCTACAATTCTATGATTTGCTTTTATACCGTTTCTTACTCTCGTAAGTAAATCTGCTATTGGATCTGTTACTTTACTCATATTATTACCAACTTGCCTTAGTTATACCTGGTATTAAACCTTTGGAAGCCATTTCTCTAAAAACGTTTCTACAAATACCGAAATCTCTCATATATCCTCTTGGTCTACCAGTAGCAGAACATCTGTTCCGTAATCTTGTAGGTGAAGCATTTCTAGGTAACTTTTGTAAACCTTCGAAATCTCCAGCTTCTTTCAATACAGCCCTCTTAGCAGCATAAACCTTAACGGTATGCTCTCTTTTTCGCTGTCTTGCTTTCATTGATTCTTTTGCCATTTTATCTTAATTCTTTTTGAATGGTAATCCTAATTCTGTTAACAAACTGTGGCACTCTACATCCGTTTTCGCTGTAGTAACAAAAGTGATGTCCATACCATTTATTCTTGATACCTTATCGATATCTATCTCTGGAAAAATGATTTGTTCAGTAATACCCATGGAGTAATTACCTCTACCATCAAATCCTTTATCGCTTATTCCTTGGAAATCCCTAACACGAGGCAATGAAACAGCAATCAATCTATCTAAGAATTCATACATTTTGTCACCGCGTAAAGTTACTCTACATCCAATAGCCATTCCTTCTCTAAGTTTAAAGTTAGAAATATCTTTCTTAGAAGTAGTAGGTACCGCTTTTTGACCAGCAATAGTTGTCATTTCTTCAATTGCTACATCCACCAATTTCTTGTCTGCAACACCTGCACCAATTCCTTGATTAAGACAGATTTTTTTAAGCCTAGGGATTTGCATAACATTTTTGTAGCCATGCTTCTCCTTTAATACTTGTATTAACTCTGTCTCGAATTTTTCTCTTAATCTTGGTTTCATCCTAATTCTTTATAAAATCTCCTGTTTTTTTGGAATAACGCTGAAGCTTACCTTCATCGTTTCTTTTCCTTCCAACTCTCGTAGCTTCACCATTTACAACCAATTGTAGCTTGCTTACTCTTATAGCAGCTTCCAACTTCACGATTGATCCATTTGGATTATCCGCATCTGGCTTTCTATGCTTAGTTACCATATTTACACCATCTACTATGGCTG
Organism: Bacteroidia bacterium; assembly: GCA_041689715.1. GTDB lineage: Bacteria > Bacteroidota > Bacteroidia > NS11-12g > UBA9320 > UBA9320. The sequence continues at coordinate 3,647 of JBDNFQ010000259.1, read as the reverse complement.
TACCTTCTTTCAGGTTAACTTTTTTTATTTCCCCAGTTTTATTTTTGTAGTTTCCAGACAATACTTTGACAGTATCACCCTTTCGTACGTGCAACTTAGGAATTTTATTAAACTTACGATTCATATCTTACAATACTTCTGGTGCTAGTGAAACTATTTTCATAAACTTACGATCTCTTAGTTCTCTGGCTACAGGGCCAAAAATACGTGTCGCTCTAGGCTCATCTGTAGCTGTAAGTAGTACACAAGAATTATCATCAAACCTGATGTACGAACCATCAGCTCTTCTAAACTCTTTTCTTGTACGTACAACTACCGCTCGAGATACTGTACCTTTCTTCATATTACCCGATGGCATAGCATCTTTAACAGTAACGATAATCTTATCGCCTACGCTAGCATACCTTCTTTTGGTACCTCCAAGTACTCTTATACAAAGTACTTCTTTAGCTCCACTGTTATCAGCTACTTTTAATCTTGATTCTTGCTGTATCATTTTACTTCGCTCTCTCTATTATTTCAACTAATCTCCAACGCTTGTCTTTACTCAACGGTCTAGTTTCCATTATACGAACTATATCATTTTCGTTACACTCATTCTTCTCATCATGAGCCTTAAACTTAGCCGTAGACTTAACGAACTTCTTATACTTAGGGTGCTTCATCTTACGCTCTATAGAAACGGTAATGGTTTTATCCATCTTGTTACTTCGAACTACACCTACGATTTCTTTTCTAAAATTTCTTTCCATTTCTAGGCTACTGTTTTTTCGATTCTACGTCTGTTTATCTCCGTAAGATAACGTGCAACTGTCTTTCTAACTATTCTCAATTTATGAGGATTTTCGATAGGAGACACCGCATGATTAAACTTCATTTTTTGAAGTGAACTTCTTTCATCTTTTAGATTCAAGTGAAGTTCCTTCTCGGTCAAATTTTTAATATCTTGATACTGCATCTTACTTAAGCACTATAATCTGGTCTAACTACGAATTTTGTTAAAACTGGCAACTTCTGGGCTGCTAGCCTTAAAGCTTCTTGAGCTACCTCAAGTGTAACGCCATCTATTTCAAAGATGATTGTACCAGGTCTAATTACGGCTACCCAATATTCAGGCGAACCCTTACCCTTACCCATACGTACCTCGGCAGGCTTTTTTGTGATAGGCTTATCCGGAAATATTCTAATCCAAACTTTACCTTCTCTTTTCATATATCTATTAAGAGCTATTCTTGATGCTTCTATTTGTCTAGAAGTTATCCATCCTGGCTCTAAAGATTTTAATCCGAAATCACCAAAGTCAATTCTATGACCTCTTGCAGCGGTTCCTTTAATTCTGCCCTTCTGACGTTTTCTATATTTAATCCTTTTTGGAGATAACATAATTCTGTCTTTTTTACTTATTTACTCTTCTTCTATCGCCACCTCGGTGATCGCCACCACGATGATTACCACCCTGTCTCTTTTCTCTCTGCTTTGGCTCACCCATACCCATGTTAATGGATAGATCTCTTTTGCCAAAAACTTCTTCTTTAAATATCCACACCTTGACGCCTATTTTACCATAAACCGTTAATGCCTCACTCAAAGCATAATCTACATCAGCTCTGAACGTATGAAGAGGTATTCTACCCTCTTTAAATTGCTGAGTACGTGCCATCTCTGCACCATTCAATCTGCCAGATACCATTATCTTTACACCTTGAGCACCCATTCTCATAGTAGAAGCAATAGACATTTTAATAGCTCTTTTGAAATTAACTCTACCTTCAATCTGCTGTGCAATAGATTGCCCTACTAACATAGCGTCTAATTCTGGACGCTTAACCTCGAAAATATTTATCTGAACGTCTTTCTTAGTAAGTTTTTTGACCTCCTCTTTAAGCTTATCTACCTCAGATCCACCTTTACCTATTACTATACCTGGTCTAGAAGTATGTACCGTAATTATGATTCTTTTCAGCATACGTTCAATAAGAATTTTTGAGATACCAGCTCTTGGCATTCTCGCATTTAAATACTTACGTATTTTATTATCTTCAGCTAATTTCTCGCCAAACTCTTTTCCTCCGTACCAGTTGCTTTCCCAACCTCTAACGATACCTAATCTAAGACTTATTGGATTTACTTTTTGTCCCATTTCTTATTCTTCTGACTTTGCTTCTTCGTTCATTACGGTACTCACCAATATATCTACTTTTAGAGTTATATGGTTTGATCTCTTTCTAATACGATGTGCCCTACCTTGAGGAGCTGGTTGAATTCTTTTCAGCATTCTACCGCCATCTACAAAAACTTCCTTTACAATAAGACCCGTTTCTTCATCTACTCTTTTGTCGTTCACTTCTTGCCAGTTTGCTATTGCAGACTTTAAAAGCTTCTCCACTTTCTCAGCGTAGATACGCTTCTGACTATACTTTAAAGTATTAAGTGCAACCTCCACACGTTGACCTCTAATCTGGTCCACTACCAACCTCATTTTACGAGGGGACATTGGGCAATTATTTAATTTAGCTATTGCTTCCATTACTATTTCTTAGCTTGATGACCTTTAAATGTTCTTGTCGGTGAAAACTCACCCAGTTTATGGCCAACCATATTCTCTGTTACATACACCGGGATAAACTTATTCCCGTTATGCACAGCGAATGTATGACCGATAAAATCTGGCGTAATAAGTGAAGCTCTACTCCAAGTCTTTATTACCGATTTTCTATCTCCCTCATTCATTACATCAACTTTACGTTGAAGCTTGAAATGAACAAAGGGTCCTTTTTTTAGTGATCTTGCCATAAATTATTTTCTTTTTCTCTCTAAAATTAATCTAGATGAATGTTTCTTCTTATTTCTTGTTTTCAAGCCCTTAGACAAAGTACCTTTTCTAGAACGTGCCTGTCCACCTTTAGAGCGACCCTCACCACCACCTTGTGGATGGTCTACAGGATTCATTGCTGCTGGTCTAGTTCTAGGCCGTCTTCCTAACCATCTACTTCTACCTGCTTTCCCAGAAATTTCTAATTGATGATCTCCATTAGACACCTCTCCTATAGCTGCCAAGCAAGTGGTCAAAATCATTCTGCTTTCACCTGAAGGCAACTTAATCACAGCATACTTGCCATCTCTAGCAACTAACTGTGCACTGGTACCAGCACTTCTACAAATTTCAGCACCCTTTCCTGGCTGCATTTCAATATTATGAACCGTAGTACCTAGTGGTATCTCTCCTAGAGGTAATGCATTACCTATATCAGGGGTAGCACCTGGTCCACTTTGAAGTGTTTGACCAACTTTTATGCCCTTTGGAGCAATTATATATCTTTTTTCACCATCAGCAAATTGAACTAGAGAGATAAAAGCAGTTCTGTTAGGATCATACTCGATCGTTAAAACCTCTGCCGCCTCATATCTATTTCTTTTGAAATCGATAATTCTATATCTTCTTTTATGTCCTCCACCACGATTTCTCATGGTCATTTTACCCGTGTCATTTCTACCACCTGTTCTCTTCATAGGTGCTAATAAACTTTTTTCTGGCCTACTTGCAGTAAGTGCCTCAAAAGTTACGGCTAACTTAAATCGCTGACCTGGAGTAACTGGTTTTATTCTCTTAATTCCCATTTCTTAGATTAAATATTTTCGTAAAAATC
>JBDNFQ010000258.1:0-4199 GCA_041689715.1 Bacteroidia bacterium | reverse complement strand
CCGTAGAAAAGGCCATGAGATATATCCTTAGAAGTTAGAAATTCACTAATACTTGCTATGGTGTCTTTGTAATTACAGAAAATGATTCCGGGCTTATTGCCAATGGCTTTCAGACTATCTGCAAGTCCTTCCAGCAGATCATTGCCAACTACGATTTTTCTTATCTCAAGTTTTTGTACTGCTTCGTGAAGATAGTTTATCCGTCCAGGGTTACTCAAACCTACGAATGCTGGGACATTAAATTCTTGGGTGGCAGAGGTGAGTACTTTCTTTTTAATATGTGGTAAGGAGTCTAATATCTCAATCATTTCAACCTCAAACCCAATTTCCAGTGATTTATCAAACTCATCTAGTACAAGCATCTTAATGTGCTCAGTATCAAAAAAATCTCTACGAAGATGGTCTGCCACTCTACCAGGGGTGCCTACTAATATTGTCGGTCTGGTCTCCATATCTCTGCGATCTTGGGAGCCACTTCGTCCACCATATACTACGTTGGTTTTATATCCTGTGCCCATATTTCTTATTACCTGCTCTATCTGTATGGCTAGCTCACGAGTAGGGGCTATTATAATGGCTTGCAGTTCGCTTATTTCCGGATTTAGCTGAGCTATGAGAGGCATCAAGAAAGCTACCGTCTTGCCCGTACCTGTGGGCGAAAGCAAGACTGTGCCATCATTTTTGGCTATCACCGTCTGTGCCTCTAACTGCATTGGGTTTAGTTTCTCTATGCCTAGTTTGGCTAGTATTTCTGCTTCGGTTTTGATGCCTGATATCATGGGGACAAAAGTAGGGAATAACAACTAGTTACATTCCACGCTATGCTGTTGTGTTGTAATGTTAAAAGTGGGATTGTAGACTTACTCAAAATTCATATTTCTGTCTTGTGAAAAATGTAATAAGCTGAGAATAGACTTCTGATATTCTGCAGAGTTTCTCCCCCTTTCTATAGCTTACATAGAGTAAGTAAATGACCCGTAACTTATGGCTCGGCGTGTAGTGGTTAACGACAGGCAGATTGATCTAATACGTACTCATTATCCTCTGCCTCAGCATAGTGGCAATCCTGCGATTGTAAACCGAAGTATCTTCAGTATAGATAACATACTCTTCTATGGTTAACATCCCGATTACGGCACCCATTGATTGATTTTTGAAACTTAAATCCTTTTGAAAAAGTTGATCTAATTTGGTTTCCTTTTCTTCTGATTGTAGCTCTGCAAATTGCACTTTATCCTGAGACACGCGGCTTTGAAATAAAGCAAGAAGAATCTCGTGTTGCAACTTCAGAATAGGCCGCAGCGTTTCGTTTTGAAATTGCTCTAAATCTGAAGTATTTAGGTCTTGTTGGATGGTTTTTATCTTGGGACGTAGCTTTATGAGCTCTTCGGTTCTGTTCATTTAGTTAATCAACCTTTCTGAGCACCATTAGTTCATTGTCGTATTTATCTACCGTAGGTAAAGTCGGTAGTTATGTTAAACACTATCTATTTCCGTGAGGATTGTGAAGAAGTAAGGAAGTTTTACCACAGGGGTTGCGTTTGTAACTTGAATGTGGCATAGTAAACAAAGATGAACCACAAAACTCTCATACGAAACACGAAAACTACTTTATGGGTAGGTGCCTCTGTGGATTATTTTTACTTGTCCTTGTTTACTTGTTCACCAAACTTAATTATTGCATAGCCAAACCCTACACCAAATAATATTGTGATTAATCCAGCGAAATATGGTATGATATCAGTCATTTTTATTTATTAGCTTTAAGTATATTCCGAAACACAGTATTGATGGTACCCATAGACCTATAAAAATAGCTTGGTTTTCGTGACCACTGAAAAATAAAATCTCAGAAAAAATAAGAGAAAGTATCGCAGATATAAAAAGCAATTTGTCTGTTAAGTTAAATTTATTGAACATTTTTTTTATTTATGATTATTGTCTTAATCGTCTAATTTCTATATGGTCTTTATTGTCCATATTAGATTTCAAATATACACTTTTTTGTCCCATAGATTGACTAGTATTTCTTTTGTCATTGCCTTGTTCTAGACTTTTCCATAAAGACTAGACTAAGTATGGAGCAAAGCCGCATATTGCATTTTTAGCTACTTTAGTTCTTTTTTTAATTGACTTAAGGATCTATACTAAAATCAAATACTTCCTACAAAATCCTTGAACACCTTTTTATGAAGTTCAAGATCCATATTTGCCGAAAGTGATACTCGGGCTATATAGTCTTTGTCGCCTTCTTTAGTGGTGCCTTGAGTAGATGTGGCCGGGATAGTCCAGTAGCATCCTTTTAACTGTCCGTAGCTGACGCAGTACTTACTCTCATTTGGTATTTGTGTAATCATCATACCTATTAGTTTGTGATTCAGCTCTCTTTTGTATGTTTCTCTTTCTTCATCTGTATTTCCTTTAGTAGGAAGATCTAATGAAAAAACGGAAGGAGTAAAACCTTGATTTGCCAATTCTTCTGAAACGAAATTAATTTTAGCTGTGGGTAAAGTCTCATTGATGAAGGTCACAAATTCACGTGTATTGGTATAAGCATCCTTAATTCTTTGGTTCATTGAGGGCAGTTGTTTTGCCAGTATTTCATATTGAAGATCAGTAGCTTCATTATCGCACAGGGTTAAGTGCGTTGCTATTTTCTCCATCAAAGCTTCGGCTTTTTTATTTGCTACACAGTAGCCAGCAGTACATCGTCCGCCACTGGGAAATTTAGATCCGCTAACGTATGAAATGGTCCTAACAATTGAGAGTATTTCGTCGTCACCTAAAAAGTGTACGTTAGGACAAAATGTTTGATCCAAAATAAAAACAGGATCGATAGCCACTCCACCAGTTGCCGTTTTGCGGGCTGCAATTAGCACATCTTTTAATCGCATAAGATCTGGAACTTCAACTCTAGGATTTGTAGGTATTTCCGCTATTATGTAGGGTACGGCATCTTCACTAGCTATTTTGACTAACACGGAATCGATACTTTGAACCATATCATTGTCACCATCCACTGGCAGGTCTACTACTTCTACATTATCTATACAAGCAGCTACTCGTCTTGCTTGGTCATTTGTGCCACCATAGCAATTCGGAGGAACAATAAATTTGATAGCCTTGCCCTTATGGTTTTCAAGGGCATCATGCACTAGCCCCATCATAATCGCATATTGAACAGAGAGTCCACTAGAGCCTACTAGTGCCTTTGTAGGTGCCTGGGTAATGGATTTAATAGAGTCTATGGTGCTTGCCTTATCTATGTTTCTACTAGTTTCCGCAGTCTTTACGGGTGATTGCTCTATTAGTGCATGTAAGGCAGTCAGAGAATTGGCTGGCGTCATAGAGATGCTCTCTCTTCTTCTTACGTGTTGTATTTCTGAGATATAGTTTTCATTTTTCTCGCCATTCACTACTAAAATACTTCCTAACTGGGGATGGGTATTGATAAAAAAATCGGACTCTATGGTGAGGTCAAAAGCATTCATATTTTCTTGAGATGAAATGAAGATTGTAGAGCCCTCAAACGAAGCAATATCAACTTGCGGCACTTCTGCCTGCGGCAGGCATGTAAATTGATAACCATAAACACTTCTGATTACTTCTGCATCAAAACAGTCTGGCAAAGCACCTGTATAGATGATTTGGGTGTTTTTATTATCTAATAAGTTTTTTCTAAGTATTGCCAAAATAGGAACCGTCTTAGATGAAAAACTGATTACATTTTTGGAGTTTAAATTATTTAAGTGAGCGATAGCCCATTCCAATACACAAGATAATGGGTGACCTAATCGGATATAGTCGTAGGCGGTGGGTAATTCATCTAGTGCTGTTCCGATAGCTATAGGAGCAGTATTGTTGTTGTTAAATAAGGTTTCAAACTGTGCTAAGAATTGAGTTTTAGCCAATTTTTCGTCATAAATATCTAGCCTATGTGTCGTCGTACTTAGCCAGCCAGTTGGCATATTTGCTAATACCTCTTTAATATAATTTAACAATTTATTGTCGTCCATAATTCTCATTTTTAGATAGGCCGGCAATATACATTAATAAGATTTTTAGAGGTCGCTATTTAAGTGCATACCATTTTGTTATGATATAATTTTGGTGAAATAATCATTCTAGAAATTAAGTTGTGAAAGATTGTTTTCTTGCTTCTAGATCTGTTTAATCGGTAACAGAATTCGCTAAAGTAT
>JBDNFQ010000257.1:0-9325 GCA_041689715.1 Bacteroidia bacterium | reverse complement strand
TCGCTATATCTGCACTAAAACCTCTCGCCTACAAGGTTTTATGAAAATCTGCATCTCAGAAGAATAGTTGAACTCAGGTTTTAACTAAATTTGTCCTTCTATAACACTAATGGAGTTGAAGCACGTAGGATTCGAGACTATCTACAAAAAATACCATCCCTCGTTGGTTAAGTTTGCCACGTATCTTACGCATAGTGATTCTGATGCTAAAGAAATAGTAAACGATGTTTTTATCTCTGTATGGCAAAAAAGAGATGTACTAGAGCTAAGTGTGGACCTAAAGTCATATTTGTTTCAAGCTGTAAAAAACAAAAGCTATAATTATAACAAAAAAAGGAAACTAGTAACTGTAGATATATTACCTCACGATAAACCAAGTAAGTTTAGTGCAGATCATAATCTATTAGAAAAAGAGCAAGCATATATTCTAACGCAAATCATGAATACTTTGCCTCCTAAATGTCAACAAATATTTGCAATGAGTCGAATAGATCAGCTTAGTTATAAGGAAATAAGCATACTATTAGATATCTCTCAAAAGACTGTAGAGGCTCAAATGACCAAGGCTTTGAAAATTTTTAAAAAAAAATTGAACATAGACTAAGGGTAGTGATTGAAATAACTGTATACCTTAAAAATCAAGTAAAATTATGCTTTGGGAATCTAACATACTCATTAAATTTTTGGTAGGAAAGTGCACACCTCAAGAATCTGAAGAAATTAATACGTGGTTACTAGAAAGTGACTACAACAAAATGACTTTATCGTACCTTAAAACGACAGTAAGTGGACAAATTTAATGCAGAATAAACTAGAAGATAGCATTCATATTTACCTTTCTGGCAACTTGTCAGAAGAGGAAGAGTTGGATTTCGAAAACGAAATTCAGTCATCTCCTCAGCTATCTGAAAGTTTTGACGCTTACAAGAAGGTTTGGCAACTAACCAACCAATTAAATTATGACTCTGGTGCCTCAGAAACTGAGGTATCTTGGCATAATTTTGAAACTCAAATGAACGCACCTAAAAGAATTTTAGGCTTTGATTGGCTAAAAATAGCTGCAAGTATCACAATTCTTGTGGCTTTTTCTATTTCATTGTGGTTTTTTGGATCCACTAATATTTCATTTGCTAGTAAAGATGAGATTAGAAATTTACAGTTAGTAGATAATACTAATGTAGTGCTCGATAGAAACTCAGTAGTACAATATGCGAAAAATTTTGGTACGGAAAATAGAGAAGTAACTCTCAATGGTCAAGCATACTTTGACGTTGCAAAAGACAAATTGCCATTCATTGTACACACTTCTAATGGGGATATAAAAGTTTTAGGAACAAAATTTAATGTATTTTCTTACGAAAATATAGGCTTTTTGCTCATTGAGCTAGAAGAGGGTTCTATTGCATATACGAATAATTCTGAAAAATTAGTGCTAAAACCGGGTGATAGATTAGTCTCACACAATGGAGTTGTTAATTTGAGTACTTTCTCAAAAATCAGCACTTGGGATAACGACAGAATTTCTTGCTCCAATGTGCCAATGGCGTATATCTTAAACCAATTAGAGCTAGTATATAATGTAAAGTATAAGGTTACGAATAGATTGCTCAAAGAGCATTATACAGTAAGTCTGCCAAAAGACAACTTATCAGAATGTATTCGTATTTTAAACGATGTATCAGGTAAAAGTTTTGCATTAATTGACGGCACTATTGCATTGCAATAATCTATTGTAGTACTTTGCCGAGATTGAAACATCTCTTTGGTATACTATTTTTTGTTTTTCTTTTATTTGTCGATGAGTCTTCTTGTGCTCAAACGCCTTTCGACATAAAAATTCCTGAAATAAAGTGTGATGATGCTTTGAGAAATTGTTTAACTGCTATTTCAGATAAAAGTGGGGTCCATTTTAACTATAAAAATACGCTTGTAGATAACGCCAGATTTTTTATTTCGGCTCGCAATATTACACTTGGTCAGGTACTCACTATGCTAAAGGTACAGTGCGAAGTAGACTATAGTTTTGTAGACTCTACAACAGTAAATTTATTTAAAATAAAAGGTTATTATGTGTATGGTACTCTACTAGAATCAGGCTCAGCCGAGAGAATTGCAGAGGCTTCCATTTTAGTCAATAATAAGATTGTAAATGTTACAACAGATAAAAATGGTTTGTTTAGAATCTATACAACAGACAGCCTTCTCAATATCTTAGTTTATCACCCTAGTTATCAATTATACTCTGATAAAATAACAGTACTAGATAATACGCACGTAGTGATACACGTAAAGCCAATAGAGTCCTTACCCGAAGTAAGGATAGTCAAAATAGATAGTGCAATAGCTTTAAAAGCCTTTGACGAAGTGAAACCACAAGGTACAGACTTACCAACTATTGGAGGTGAGACTGACGCTTTAAGTAGTGTTAAGCTTCTGCCTGGTATACAAAATGTAACTTTTGGTGAGCAAGGACTCGTAGTGCGTGGTGGTAGTCCCGATCAAAATTACACCTTGTTGGATGGGATACCTGTTTATAATACTTTCCATATGTTAGGCTTGTTTTCTATTTTCAATGCTTCCACTATCAATAGTATTAAGGTATATAAAGATGCATTCCCGTCTAAGTATAGCAGTAGATTAAGTAGTGTAATAGATGTCAATTTAAATAACGGGAATAAGGAAAAGACTGAGTTCATCGCAGATATCGGTGTTTTGTCAAGTAGTCTTTCTGTAAATGGACCTATTATTAAAAATAAATTAAGTTATTCTGTATCGGCTAGACGAACCTATGCAGATATTTTCACACAACCACTCAATAGAATCATACGTAATAATCCGAATAAGGATGATATGACAGCCCTGTGGTCGTATGACTTATTTGCTAAGATTCATTATAGAATTAATGATGCACATCAAATTAGTATTTCTGCTTATAATGGTGGAGACCAACTGAACTTTATTACCAAGACCGTTTTCGAAGATTTAGATCAAACTACTGAAGAAACCAAAGGATCTATCGGATGGAGAAATGTATTAGGAGGTATACAATGGAATTATGCTACGAGTAGTCGTTTATTTCTTGCCGTGGAAGCCTCTTCTAGTAGTTATAATTTAACTTTTAGTGATTTATATGCAGTTACAAAGGTGAATAGTTTTAATAGTAATAAATCTAGCTACAAGAATGGACTGCAAGAACAAAGAGTGGCTGCAGACCTGGATTTTGTATGGAATAAGCAAAATATTCTTAAAGGAGGGGTAGGGCTAATAAATTACGTTTTCATTCCTTTTGAGCGGCACTACGTGACAGAAAATCTTCTCTATAGATTTGATTCTATACTAGTTAGTAGGCAATTGACGTCAAAAGAGTATTATGTATATGCTGAGAATAAATCTTATTTTGAAGGAGGTAATGTAGAGTATGGTTTTAAGCTATCCCAGTTTTCTACTCAACATAAGAAGTATGTTCGTTTGCAACCCAAGCTACTACTCATGCAAAATTTGAGCAGTAAGCAGCAGCTCAGATTGAGTCTCTCTGTTGCAAATCAGTTTGTACATTTAGTACCTAATAACAATTTAGGATTGCCACTCGATGTTTGGTTGCCTGTGACTTCAGCTCTAAAACCACTCAACGCAACACAGCTTAGTACTAAATACATTGTAAAATCTAATAATTGGGAAATAGAAGCTGGCATTTTTAGCAAATTCTATAGAAACATATTAGAACATCAGAATGGAGCACAGCTTCTTACAGATGATCAGTGGGAAGCAAACTTAAGCAGTGGATCAGGCAGGGCATATGGTCTGGAGCTTGCTACTAAAGCTGACTATAAGAAGTATAACCTCTACCTATCTTATACTTATAGTAGAAGTAAACGTACTGTAGAACTTATAAATGATGCTGTAGAATATTACTCTAAGTACGACAGACCCCATAGTCTTAGTGTATTGGCTCAGTATCGTTTGACTAAACAAGATAAATTTCTCATCAGTTTCAACTATGCCAGCGGGAATCCAATAACTATACCTACTGGTAGATACGTCACACTTTTGAATGGGGAAGAGGTGGTAGTAGATGAGTTTGATAAAGTAAATAACTTTAGGCTTCCTGCTAATCACCATCTGGATATTTCCTATCTACGTGAGCGGCAGCATAAGCGATATATTTCTAATCTTGTATTAGGAGTATACAATGTATATAATCAGCTAAATCCATTTATGGTATATTTAGGTCTAGATGATCAGGCTAATCCAACTCTTAAACTTAGATCCTATTTGCCCATACTACCAATGCTAAAATATTCAATTAAGATATGAAGTATTGGGTCTATATAGTGCTTTTCTTAACACTTTTTTCTTGTGAAAAAGAAATAGCATTGGACGATGTCTATTTTACTAAAAAACTAGTATTGAATACTTTTTTAGAAGCAGACTCTAGCTTCATTATTCTATTATCTACTTCCGTAAATACACTATCTAACCCTACGGAGGTCACCCTCAATGGCGAAGCTCACGTATTACTTATGAATGATGCAATACCCATATATAATAATAAAGCAGAGGTAATAAATGGTCGAATATCCTTACCCCTGCATTGCCTAAAGGGTGAAAAATATACACTTGAGCTTTCGTATGAAGACTACGCCACTGTGAGAGCTACTGATATGGTGCCTGCAGTCACTCCGTCTATAGCTATAGATACAGCTATAGACAATGGAGACAAAATTAAAATTAGGTTTACTCTCATCGACCCAGCTGGAACTAATAAGTATTTCTTACAACTTAAGTCGAAAGGAAAAGAAGTAAATGGATCTGATACCCTATCAACCGTCAAAGCATTAGATTTCAGTAGCTCAGATAAACTCTTTTTTAGTAATCTCCTTACTTATAATAGTACATCTAGCTATGCTCTATTCGACGATGAGTTGCTAAACGGTACTACTCGTCAATTTGAAATTGAGATTGCAAAATCTGCTTTATATAAGTCCAGATATATTCCTGAAGATATTTTACTCCAAGTAAATTGTGTCTCAGAAATTATGTATAGCTACTATGTCAGCTTACTTGAGAATACGCATATATACGGAGGACCACTATCTAGCGTTTCTCGGCAAAATGGAAATGTTGAACGAGGCTTAGGTGCATTCTGCTTTTATACAGCTGCAAGAGATTCTGTAACTATTCGCTAAATCTCTCTCTCGTCAAATTTAATTCCAAAATCGGCTAGTTCGCGTAGAATGGGAATATAGAAATCTGGAGTGGTAGGTAAAACGCATCCCACTTGCTTTATTTCACCATTAAGTATTAGCTTACAAGCGATAGCTAAAGGAAGGCCTACAGTTTTAGCCATAGCAGTATGTACTCTATCTTCTCCTTCACACACTAAACTACTTTGAATACAACCGGTTTCACCATTATTAGTATAGCTCACCTTGTGCCACATAACTATCATATCTCTATCCGTCTCCTTTAATGTCCATTTTTTCTCTAAAATATGTTGCAATATCTGAGCAGGTGTAGCGTCTTTTTTTAGTCCAATAGCCTCATCACTAAACATGTCAGTGCTTTCTAACTTTTCCCACAAGTAGATGTCATCTTGGTCTATACCCAAATAGGATTTTAATTTCAATTCTACACTGTCAGTAGGGTGGTAGGCGAGAAACGTATTGGTAAAGTCTCTGTGCGTCATAGACGCACTGTGAGGAAGTATATAACTATCGTCTGTGGCTCCTAGTTGAACGAAACAGTTCCAAGCCTTAGAGAATCCCGGCCTTCTGAATGTGCCTCTGTACATAGTTTTTACGTCACTCAGTCCATAGGTCTCTCTGTATTTTAAGCTATCTCGATTGGCATATCCTTCAAATTTTCCATAATCATGTATGGTCACTAACTCCGTACGTCTAAACACTCTGTGATATGGGATGAACTTGTACTGGCCGTTATGTATAAACTTTACAGCTCCTCCGCTTCCTGCTAATACGACATTTCGAGGATTCCAGGTAAACTTATACTTCCAAGGGTTGTCTTCGCACTCAGGTACTACAAGACCACCAGTGAAACTTTCAAATTCAGTGATTTTGTTTCCCTTAGCTCGTATCTCATTAAGTAATTTCATAGCTGATAAATGATCTATACCCGGATCTAAACCGCACTCATTTAGAAAGATCAGTCCTTTTTCAGAAACCTCAGTTTCCAGTTCCTCTATTTCGTCAGACAGATAAGATGCCGTGGCAAGATGTATACCTTGTGCAAGACATATTTTGGCGATGGTAATATGCAATGATGCTGGGAGCATACTAACTACAAGACTGCTGCCTGCTATTACTGAGGCAACTTTCTCATTGTCATTTATATCTAGTTCTATACAAACAGTATTTAGTAGGTTGCATTTGGACTTAGCTAATTCTATATCTCTATCTATTATGGTTAATTTCCATCCACCATCCTGAGCATTATCTTCCAAATATTTGATTAGATACGTGGCAGATAACCCAGCACCAAAAACTACGATCTTTTTCATTTTAACTATTGTGTCAAACGTACATTAATTTTACCCTTTACCTATTGGTAATCAAAATATGTGGATATTGCACGCCTTAGTCAATACGTATGGAGATAATTGTAAAAATAGCAGAATTAAAATTTAAGGAATTGCCGGCTGAGAAGCAAGTTTTTGTGGAGCAAGCTAAACTAGCAAGTGAGCAGAGCTATGCTCCTTATTCCGAATTCTATGTCGGATGTTCTGTGCTTCATGCTAATGGACATATTGGTTTAGGTAGCAACCAAGAAAATGCATCATTCCCATCCGGTCTTTGTGCAGAGCGAGTAGCCTTATTCGAAAGTGCTAAAACATTAGTGGCGAATCCTGTCAATGAAATAGCAGTATATGCAACCTCTACCAAATATGAGGTACCTAAGATGTTAGTACCCTGTGCTGGCTGCCTACAGGTAATAAGCGATATACAAACAAGGCAAAAAAGTCCAATTAGAATATGGATGTGGGATGGAGCCGAAAATGTTTACGTGGCAGAAGATGTAAGTCAGTTTCTACCTTTTCATTTTGAACTTAAAAAAGGGGATTCTTAGCCTACTTCATGTCTCCGAAACGCTCTACAAGTATCTTTTCACGATACTCAAAGATTCCTTTCAGCTTGTTTTTTACAAATAGACTGTGAGCTATTGTGCCTAATACTCCAAAAGGTAACTTATAATTAACTTCATCATTCATTTGTACTCCACCATCTATTTCTAGAAACGAATGACGATGATGCCACATGGCATACGGCCCAAATCGCTGTTCATCTACGAAGTATTTCCGCTCGTCCACAGTAGTTATTTCAGTCATCCAAGGCATTTTGATACCCAAAACGGGCTTTACCGTATAGGTTATTATCTGTCCTTGAAACATCTCTGAGTCGGGGTTATTTGTAATCTCAAAACCCATCTCTTTTGGGGTAATCTTACTCAGGTTTCTAGGAGATGAAAAAAAATCCCACGCCTCTTCTAAAGAAATAGGAAGCTTTTGAACGGTTTTGATGCAGTAAAAACTCATATGCAATAAACATTACTAGAGTCTAAATAGTTTTTAATAAATTTAGAATACTCATTCTATATATTATGCCAACATGCAATACCTTTGTAAGCAACCAAAAAACCAAGATGAAACTATTAGAAAATAAAACAGCAGTTATCACAGGTGCCAGCCGCGGGATAGGTAGAGGGATAGCAGAAAAATATGCTTCTGAAGGATGTAACATTGCATTTAGCTATGCAAGTTCTATAGAAAAAGCAACTGCTTTAGAAAAAGAGTTAACTGCTAAATATGATGTGAAAGTAAAAGGTTTTCAAAGTAACGCAGCTGATTTTGAGTCTTCTCAAAAATTTATAGATGAGGTGGTTGCAGAGTTTGGACAGATAGATGTACTTATAAATAATGCTGGAATAACTCGAGACAACCTGCTTATGAGAATGAGCGAGGAGCAGTGGGACGAGGTGATGAATATAAATCTTAAATCTGTATTTAATCTTACCAAGGCTAGTCTCCGTACTTTTCTAAAACAGAAAAGTGGCAGTATTATAAATATGAGTAGTGTAGTAGGAGTGATGGGTAATGCAGGGCAAAGCAACTACGCAGCTTCCAAGGCAGGGATAATTGGATTTTCCAAATCAATGGCTAAAGAGCTTGGTAGCAGAGGCATAAGGTGTAATGTAATAACTCCAGGTTTTATAGAAACTGAAATGACTGCTGAGCTAGGAGAGGATTCACTAAAGAAATGGACTGATGGTATCCCATTAAAACGAGGTGGAACTACAGAAGATGTAGCCAATGCTTGTGTTTTTTTAGGTGGTGATATGTCTACATATATAAGTGGCCAAGTGCTAAGCGTATGCGGTGGCATGCTAATGTAATACCATGGCACTAGATCAAATAGATGTAGATGAGTATGATGCACAAATGTCCTTTTTGGAACATTTAGAGGCACTTAGGTGGCATATAATTAGATCACTTATAGCTGTAGTTATAGGTGGAATAATCTCCTTTATTTACGGCACTTACATTTTTGATACTATACTGCTAGGTCCTACACGAACGGACTTTTGGAGTTTTAGAAAACTCTGCGATCTCAGTCAGAGTTTATACAGCGATTCGCGTCTGTGCATTGCAGATATGGATTTTGTAGTGAAGACTGTAAATATTGAAGAGCAGTTTTATCAGCATTTTATGATTGCTGCTATTGGGGGTCTCATATTCGCTATGCCGTATATACTATACGAAATCTCTCGATTTGTGAAGCCCGCTTTGAAGTCAAGAGAAAAGAAATTCAGTGGCTTCATTATAAGTTTTGCTTCCATGCTTTTCTTTACGGGAATCTTATTTGGATACTTTATTCTTACACCAATCTCAGTAAATTTTTTAGGTACGTATACGCTCAGTGTACATGTTGTAAAAGAGTTTACAGTATCCTCTGTAGTTAGCTTTATTAGCTTACTTACACTAGGTTCAGGCGTCATCTTCGAATTACCTATTGTTATCTACTTTTTAGCCAAGGCAGGTTTAATAACCGCAGAACTCATGCGTAAATACAGGAGAGTAGCTGTAATAGTGATTCTTATCCTTGCTGCTCTTATTACACCTCCAGACCTTACTAGTCAAATTATACTAAGTTTACCTATCTTTATACTTTATGAAATAGGAATATTAATAGCTAAAAGAGTAGCACCCAAAACACCAGTAGAACTGCCAGAAGAATGAGTAAAATAAAAGTATCTATAGGCAATGACCATGCAGGAACAGAGCTTAAAAACAGAATAGTAAAGGAGTATTCAG
>JBDNFQ010000256.1:0-6663 GCA_041689715.1 Bacteroidia bacterium | reverse complement strand
ATGCATTGAGTCCATTTTATTCTGAGGAATTATTGAACTTATAAATTGACTTTTTTCTAAATCCTGAATAATAGATGTAGTATCAGCAAGAGTTATTGGACTCTCTTTGTACAATAGCTCTCTTAGTTTATTCGCTTTTGAGTTTTTGAAGAGCTTTGTTTTAGCATCCCAAGACGGCAATTTTTGGTCAAGTGAATATTTATAATAAACTACTTCGTCAAAATCAAACATCATAACTTTGGATTTCGGGTCTGAAAATTGTCCAAATCCCAATAATGGTAATAAGAGCAATAATACTAGTCTCATATCTAAAAATCTCACTACTCCAGTCTATGGAAGGTACTCCTTCTTAAAGTTCGGTTTACGTTTTTCTAAGAAAGCATCTCTGCCTTCTTTGGCTTCTTCTGTCATATAAGCTAGTCGAGTAGCTTCACCTGCAAATACCTGCTGACCTACCATGCCATCGTCCGTCAGGTTCATAGCAAACTTGAGCATCTTGATACTCGTAGGTGATTTTTCTAAAATCTCTTGAGCCCACTCAAAGGCCGTATCTTCTAACTCCTCGTGAGGCACTACCGCATTTACCATTCCCATCTCAAAAGCTTCCTGAGCAGAGTAGTTTCTTCCTAAGAAAAATATCTCTCGAGCTCTTTTCTGACCTACCATTTTAGCAAGATATGCAGAGCCGTATCCACCATCGAAACTAGTCACATCTGCATCTGTCTGCTTAAAGATAGCATGCTCCTTGCTAGCAAGCGTGAGATCACAGACTACGTGCAGACTATGTCCACCACCTACTGCCCATCCAGGCACTACGGCTATCACTACTTTAGGCATAAAGCGAATCATTCGCTGTACGTCCAGTATATTTAGTCTATGGTAATTATCATCTCCCACGTATCCTTTGTGTCCGCGAGCTTTTTGGTCGCCACCGCTACAAAAACTGTATACGCCATCTTTGGTACTGGGACCTTCTGCACTTAGTAAAACAACACCGATATTCAAGTCTTCTTGTGCATCATGAAAAGCATCTAGCAATTCGCTCGTAGTCTTCGGACGAAAAGCATATCGCACGTTTGGTCTATTGAAGGCTATACGTGCTACTCCATCGCACTTTTTATAAGTAATGTCTTCGTATTCTTTTACTGTGTTCCAGTTTTGACTCATAAGGCAAAGGTAGTTTTACAAATTCAAACACAAATACAAGTTTCCAGTTCAAGGCGATTATTCACTAGTCTCTAATCATCCTCAAGAAAAATTAATAACTATTCTCCACGATTACCTTCACCGCCTCAGGGGTTACCGATTTGTGCTCACCCAGTGCTACCCAGCCACGTTCGCGAAGTGTTTCGCTTACTTTCTCAGCAGCACCTTCATATTGGTCGGTGTAGTCAGAAAGACGAGTAGGGATATCCATAGAGTGGAAAAATTCTTCTGTTTTTGCTATAGCAGCTTCAGCTTTCTCTTCTACAGTGCCTTCGGTAATATTCCAAACTCTTTCGCCGTATTGAGCTAGTTTTTCTTTCTTGTTTTCTAAGAAATGTGCGTAATGTCTTGGAGCTATAATAGCCAGTGTACGAGCGTGATCTATGCCATAAAGTGCAGTAAGCTCATGACCTATAGCGTGTATCGCCCAGTCGTTTGGTACGCCTTTTTGTATGAGTCCGTTCAGAGCCATAGTACAGCACCACATAAAATTAGCAGCAATAGTATAGTCTGCAGGATCTTTCATCAGCTTAGGTGCTGTAGCTACCAAGCTACTCATTATGCTTTCTGCAAAACGGTCTTGTAAATCTGCACCTATCGGGTAGGTCATATATTGCTCCATTACGTGAGTGAAAGCATCTGTTACTCCATTAGCCAACTGACGCTGTGGTATACTCGCTACTACGGTAGGATCTAATATGCTAAACTGTGGAAACAATCCTGGCCCGCCCATGCCAAGTTTTTGCCCTATTTCTCTGCGAGATACTACGGAGCCGCTATTCATTTCTGTACCTGTGGCAGGTAGTGTAAGCACGGTACCAAATGGTATTCCTACTTCGGTGCGAATATTTTTAGCTAGTATATCCCAAGGCTCTTCACCTTCATACAGAGCGGCCGATGCGAGAAACTTAGTTCCGTCTATTACCGAACCACCGCCTACGGCCAGTAAGAAATCTATTTTCTCAGATTTGATAATAGCTAAAGCGTCTAATAACACTTCGTACTCAGGATTAGCAGGTATCCCACCAAACTCTGTGTAATCAAAATCTTTTAATGCCTCAGTGACTTGCTCGTAGATGCCATTTGTTTTAATGCTTCCTCCACCATAGAGCATAAGTATATTAGCTCCTGAAGGTATTTGAGACTTTAGTTTGGCTATTGTTCCTTTTCCGAAAAGGATTTTTACTGGATTTTGTAGTTCGAAATTGAGCATATCTTAATTCAACAGTTGAATGGCTATTTAGTTAGACGAATGTAAAGGAAGTAAATGGGTGATGAGCTATGAAACTATCTCCTTCACCACAAACCTCGCGAACATCTCTTCGGAATACCAATTGTGCTTTTTGGTTAGGGCAATAGCCTTCTTGTGGTGCTCACCTCGGTAGGCAAAGTTCATAAGACTTTCTTGGTTTTCCCAGAGACTAAAAGTGGCCATTTCTACGAGCGGGATATCGCCTATTCCTTTGGTGAAAAGTAAGCCTGAGTTACCATTTAGATCCTGGTGAGACTTAGGCACGTATCGCCAAAACCGAATCATTTTACGCCATTTTATAGATGCTCGGGTGATTACGCCCACGTTATCGGCCGGACTTACTGCTATATCCTTATCTGCTACGAATGGAGTTTTTCCATCCCAGGTACCATGGCTCTTAATACAAGTGAGTTGATAGGTAATTATCTCAGAGCATCGCTCCTTGTAGGATAGGTAAAAAGGGTGATGTTCAAAAAACTCTTTGGCTTGCTCTTTACTTTCCCAATTAGATAGGAATGAATATTCTCCCCAGTCAGGTAGTATGCTAAAGCCTTTTTTACCGGTTCCCATAAGTTTATAAAATGCTAATCCTACTGTATTTTTGAGCATTCTGTGGCCTATTCCCATCATTTTGAAAGCCCAATATTTGTGCTTCTGTAGTCTAAAGAATGTGATCGTAGTATACACGGTATACTTGTAACACATTAGAGGGCAGTTTTGATGAGAAAGAGAGAAGTATTGGCAGAAAACTATAAATTCGTCCAATGGCAAAGCACATAGTTACTTCTCAAGCAGAATATGACGAAGCGTACCGATTAAGCATCGAAAATCCTGAAAAATTTTGGGGTGATTTTGCCGAGCAAGAGTTTATTTGGCATAAGAAGTGGGACAAGGTTTTAGACTATGATTTACATAAACCAGAAATTAAATGGTTTGAAGGAGCCAAGCTCAATATTACGGAAAACTGTATTGACAGGCACTTAGCATCAAAAGGTGAGCATACGGCTATCATTTTTGAGGCCAATGATTCCAAAGAAGAAGCTCTTCATATCACGTATAATGAACTTGCCAAAAACGTAAATAAAACGGCCAATATGCTCAAAGCTAATGGGGCTAAAAAAGGGGATCGTATTTGCTTGTATATGCCCATGACTCCTGAGTTGGCGTATTCAGTTTTGGCTTGTGCCAGAATAGGAGCGGTACATTCTGTGGTGTTCGCAGGTTTCAGTGCCAAGAGTTTGAGCGATAGGATAAATGATGCTATGTGTAATATCGTTATCACGGCTGACGGTGGCTACCGTGGCAGCAAGATAACACCTCTCAAAGAAATCACAGATGAGGCTTTACAAAGTTGTGCGTGTGTAGAAAAGGTAATAGTGCTAAACAGAACCAATTCCAAAATAGCAATGGAATACGGACGAGATGTTTGGTGGCAGGATGAGTGGGCACAGGCGAGCGATGTGTGCCCAGCAGAAGTAATGGATGCAGAGGATATGCTCTTCATACTCTATACCAGTGGCAGCACGGGTAAGCCTAAAGGAATGGTGCATACATGCGGCGGCTATATGGTCTATGCTAATTATAGCTTTCGCAATGTGTTTCAGTATCAAGAAGGAGATATTTATTGGTGTACAGCGGACATAGGATGGATTACAGGGCACAGTTACATCGTATATGGACCATTAAGTGCTGGGGCCACTACGGGGATGTTCGAAGGAGTGCCAAGCTACCCAGATATGGGAAGATTTTGGGAAGTAGTAGAAAAACATAAAGTCAATATTTTCTACACTGCACCTACCGCTATTCGTTCATTGGCTACGTGTGATATGAAGTTGGTGACTAAGCACGACTTGAGTAGTTTGAAGACACTAGGAACCGTAGGCGAACCCATAAACATGGAAGCTTGGGAATGGTATGACGAAAATATTGGAAAAGGGAATTGTCCGATAGTAGATACGTGGTGGCAGACCGAAACCGGTGGTATTATGATATCCAGTCTGGCAGGAGTTACTCGTGATATTCCGACCTATGCTACACTTCCTCTTCCCGGCATACAGCCTTGCCTTATGGATGAAAAAGGAAATGAAATACCAGAAGGAGAGCAAGAAGGTAGCCTATGTATCAAATATCCTTGGCCCAGTATGGCTCGAACCATTTATGGAAATCATCAGCGGTTTGCAGACACATATTACAATACTTTTAAAGGAAAATATTTTACAGGAGACGGTGCCAAAAGAGATGCAGAAGGCAACTATAGAATCACAGGAAGGGTAGATGATATAGTAATAGTAAGTGGGCATAATCTAGGTACAGCCGAGATAGAAAATGCTATAGACGATCACCCACTAGTAGCCGAAAGTGCAGTGGTGGGCTACCCTCATGATATAAAGGGAAATAGTATTTATTCTTTCGTTACACTCAAGAATGATTTAGGTTTTAAGACAGAAGATTTAGGACTTTTAGAGGTAGAAATAAAAGACTTGGTCTCTAGGACACTGGGACCTATCTGCAAGCCAGAGAAAATCCAATTTACCACAGGACTACCCAAAACAAGAAGTGGAAAGATAATGCGTAGAATTCTTCGAAAAATAGCTGAAGGAGATACGAGTAATCTTGGAGATATTTCTACACTACTCAATCCTGAGTGTGTGGAGGAGGTGATAAAGGGGAGGGTTGGTTGAGTTTTTAAGTTCTCTTTTTTGAGTAGGTTATCTTCTTGTTTATTCTTTAAAATTAGTACTTTTGGAATTCAATAAACCAAATATGAAAAACATCTTTCTTTTGACCGGCTTCATTCTTTGTATCTCAAAACCGTTATTTTCTCAAACCATATCCACTTACGAAGGGAATAAGTATGAAAATGGAGTAACGCAAGTTTGGACTACAGATGATGGGAAGACTATCTATACACTGAGTGAATCGATGACCAGTACTATCCTTTATAAGCATATAAACGGAAAGGTAAGTAAGACAAAAGAGTTCCCGAATAAAACAAAGGAAGGAAAGCTGAAGGTGAAAGTGAATTACCAGTTTTTTCAGCTTGGAGGAGACTTTTATTGCCTTGTTCAAGGGTATGCTAAAAAGAATTTTCCCAGTGCTTCATTAAAAAAACTGAATCCACAGGATCTTAGTTTAGAAGATACGAAAATAGATCCTGATCCAATTGCAGTTAAGATGGGAAGATACCCAAGCCTGATGCAAGTCATATCCTCACCCAATAAGCAATATTTTAGTCTCATATATGGTCAAACGTATCTACAGACATATAATACTCAGCTGGAACTTGTAAATGAGCTAAAGGAATTAGAGTCTAATCTAGAGTTTTATTATAAAAACATGGCGTTGACTAATTCTGGGAAATTGATCATTTTGCTCAATAGAACGACAAGATTTAGAGAGACCTATAATTTTGGGACTCCACCTAGTCCAGCATTGTATGATGCTGCTATATGGGTATTTACAGACAATGACATTTTAAAAATAGAATTAAAAGAGGAAGAGAATTTGGTGCGAGACTACGCCATTACGGAAAATGTGGATGGAGATATAGCAGCGGTAGGATATATAGGGGAACCTATAGATGTATTTAAGATAAAGGCTCTGAACAATGCTAAGTCGTTAGATTCTAGAGAAGTTATATTTCAATTATTTGATGGTAAAACCGGCGATATAAAAGAATCCAATAGCCTAAGTTTTGAAGGAGAGTGGGAGTTTTTGAGAACAGACAAACTTGTATATTTAGAAAAGAAAGAAGTGTACGCTTTTGTAGGAATAGAAATAAAAGAAATTACGAAGAGTGGAGATAATAATGAGTATTATTCTGCTTATGAGCATAACAATATTCAAGTGCTATTGATAGACCAAAGTGGTGAGCTAGTGAATGAGGCTAAGCTTATACATAAAAAAACAAACAATCCATATGGTAAGATTAGAAACATAGAAGGATTAGTAGTCACAGATAATGAAGAGCAGCTTTTCATAGCTTCTAATGGGTCTAAAGACGCTAAATGGGATGAGGAAAAGTTGAAAATCAAAGAGAACAAATACTCGGGTGCGGTCATTCATACTGTCGATTCAGATGGGAATGTAGAAACCTATGCTATGGAGAAAGAAACTGGAGAAGATGATGTTGCTAATACAGTGAGTTGGTACGTTTCCCCTAGAGGTGCTATTTTGATGAGGACCATATATGAAGATCCTATGCT